>CACYBL010000147.1 GCA_902772695.1 uncultured Elusimicrobium sp. | reverse complement strand
TATTACGGATCACGGCAATTTGTACGGAGCCCTGGATTTTTATGCTTCTGCAAAAGAAGCCGGTATAAAGCCCATTGTAGGTTGTGAATTTTACATCACCGAGGGGAATTATAAAGAAAAAGACAAATCCCGCACCGGGCATTTGACCCTTCTAGCCCGCAATCATGAAGGATATCTTAATTTAATGAAATTAAATTCCATGGCCTGGGTAGACGGATTTTATTACCACCCTCGTATTGATAAAGAGATCCTAGCCCAACACGCAGGCGGATTACTGTGTTTATCCGGTTGTTTGAAGGGATTTTTATCACAATATGTACGCATGGAAGGCGGATTGGAAAAAGCATGTGCCTTGGCGAAGGAATATGAAAGCATCTTTGGCAAAGGCAATTATTACATTGAACTAATGGATCATGGCATCCGCGAAGAAATAGAAGCCTTGCCGCTTTTAAAAGATGTTTCTAAAATGACGGGCATCCCCGTCGTGGCTACAAACGATTGCCACTATGAAAAAAAAGAAGATTGGGAAGCACATGACGTGCATGTTTGTATCGCTACCGGAAAAACCTTAAATGACCCCAACCGCATGCACATGTCTCATGAATTGTATTTTAAATCTCCGGAAGAAATGTACGCTTTGTTTTCCCATACTCCCCAAGCATGTACAAACACGTTAGAAATTGCCGAAAAGTGTAATTTGGAATTTCCTAAGCACGGGTTTATTTTGCCTGATTTTGCCATTCCTCCTCAATTTGCCAATTCCAAGGAATATTTCAAAGATTTATGCCGTAAAGGACTAACAAAAAAAATGGACGGCAATGTGCCGGATAATTATTGGAAGCAATTAGAATTTGAATTTGACGTTATTATCAACATGGGTTTTGATTGCTATTTCCTTATTGTGCAAGATTTCATCAATTGGGCACGGGCACACGACATCCCAATCGGCCCGGGGCGTGGCTCCGGAGCGGGCTCATTGGTAGCCTACAGTTTGGATATTACCCGCATTGACCCTATTAAAAACAAATTGCTTTTTGAACGTTTTCTAAACCCGGACCGTATTAGCATGCCGGATTTGGATATTGATATGTCTGATGCCGGGCGGGAACGCGTGATCGATTACGTGCGCGGAAAGTACGGACACGATAAAGTATCACAGATTATTACCTTCGGCACCATGAAGGCAAAACTCGCCATTAAAGACGTGGCCCGTGTGATGGAAATTCCGTTAGCGGATGCTAACCGCATTGCCAAAATGATTCCCAACGACCCCAAAATGACATTAGAAAAAGCATTGGAAATCAACGAATTACGCAACGAAATCACCAACAATCCGCAGAGCAAGCGTCTGTTTGATATGGCCCGCAAAATTGAGGGATTAAAACGTCATACCGGTATCCACGCGGCCGGTGTACTGATTACCAAGGAAGCCGTCTCCGAATATGTCCCGCTGGCCCGCGGAGCAAAAGATGTTATCACTACCCAATTTGAAGGAGAACCCTGCTCTAATTTAGGGTTACTCAAAATGGACTTTTTGGGATTACGCACATTAACAGTTATTGATAACGCCGAAAAAATGATCCGGGCCCGCCACAATCCCGATTTTGATATCAATAAAATCCCCTTGGATGATAAGAAAACGTACGATATGCTTTCCGCCTGTCAAACGCTGGGCATTTTCCAGCTAGAAGGAGGCGGTATGCGCGATTTGATTAAAAAATTGCAACCGGCCCAATTTAGTGATTTATCTGCGCTCGTGGCTCTTTACCGCCCGGGGCCTATGGAATCGGGCATGATGGATACGTACGTACGGCGCAAAAGCGGACAAGAAAAAATTGTTTATGAAACCCCTTTATTGGAAGAACCTTTGAAAGACACGTATGGATGCATGCTCTATCAAGAGCAGATTATGGAAATTTCCAAACGCTTGGGAGGTTTCACTCCGGGCGAAGCAGATTCCTTACGCAAAGCCATGGGGAAGAAGAAAATAGATGTGATGGAGAAATTCGGTCATAAATTTATAGAAGGGTGTAAGACCCATAAAATCCCCGAAAAAACAGCCAATCACATCTATGAACAAATGAAAGCCTTCGCCGGATACGGATTTAACAAATCCCATTCGTATGCCTATGCGTTGGTATCGTATCAAACCGCCTATCTAAAAGCCAATTATCCTATTGAATTTATGTGTGCCGCATTAACCAACGAAATCGGTCATAACGCTATCGGGGCGGATGACAAAGAAAATAAAATCGTTACTTATTTGGCAGATGCGCGCAAGTTGGGTTTTGAAATTTTACCACCGGATGTTAATGCGTCCGAGCCTGATTTTTCTGTGGAAGAGAAAAACGGCAAAGAATGCATCCGCTATGCGCTGACGGCTATTAAAAATTCAGGGGAAGAAGCTTGCCAGGCCATTGTGCAAGAACGTAAACAAAACGGCCGTTATACATCACTGGAAGATCTATGCAACCGCCCGGGTTTGGCAGAACAAATCAATAAAAAAACCATAGAAAGTTTTGCTAAAGCCGGCGCATTGGATTCTCTTTATCCGCAACAAGATCCCCGCCTAACGCGCGCCAACATACTAGCTAATTTAGACCAAACATTGGAGACTGCCCACCGCGTGGCAAAAGAAAGACAAAGCAATATGAGCAGCTTGTTCGGGGACGATTTTTCAACAATGATCAGTCTTAAACAAAATACATCTGTTAAAGCGGCTGCCTTGACCAGAAATGAACTATTAGGGTTTGAGAAAGAGGTGCTTGGGCTATTTTTTAGCGGTCACCCCATGGAAAAATACCAACCGCATTTAGCGCAACTGCACGCCACTCCTATTATTGATATTTTAGAAGGAAAGGCCACGGGGAAATTAAATGTGTTGGGAATTATTACCTTATTTAAACGACGTCAAAACAAAAAAACAAAAAAAGATTGGGCCCAACTTGTCATTGAAGATTGCACCGGTTCGTTACCGGTGAACGTGTTCCCCCGCACCTACGAAAATATCGGGGCGTTATTAGCCCCCAACGCCATTTTGAATTTCTTGGGAGACATCCGCGCGGATGAAGACAGTGCCCGTTTGGAACTCAACTTGCAAGAAGTCAGTAACATTACCGATTTACTGTCCAATATCGCCAAGGAATTTACCATTTCTTTACCGGCAACTTATACCAAAGAGCAACTACAAAAACTCAAAAGTTATCTGGACATGACCCGCGGAACAACGACCGTGTTTTTAGAACTTCCTTCTAAGGAAGACCCTTCTAAACATCACCGTATCTGCACAAACAAACGGATTCTGCTGCACAAAGCCCTGCTGGAGTATATTGAAAATACGTGGGGTAACGCCTGGACTTTTAAATAAAATTAGATACTGGCGATATATGTTAAGGTAACGTATAGTACTCCACTCCGGTGCTAATAGTTCTGTAATAAACTCCCCCTAAACTTTTACAAATCTTCTTGGCACTTTCTGTCTGTGCCCCGCACAAATTATGTACCGCGTGATAGATTATTCCTCCGGATTTGCAATACATGGTAAGGCTTCTCCCCTCGCTAGCCCCGTCTTGTAGAGTACACGTAGTTTTGCGGTCAGGGGAAATAATAGCTTTCCCCTCTCTCTCCAACGTCCATCCGCCGGGCATATCCATATCCAACTCCGCAAAATCAAACGTGTAATTCCCATTGGCCAAACGATACCGTTCTTCTGATTGCATATATGATTTTGCCAATGTCATCACTTGTATATACCTGCTTTTGCCTACGGCCACCTGGTATTGCGGCACGGCCACGGCAGCCAATACCCCGATAATAAGTACTACTACCAGCAATTCTATGAGCGTAAATCCTTGCGTACAGCTCTTTTTTTCTACCATACATACCCCTCCGT
>CACYBL010000146.1 GCA_902772695.1 uncultured Elusimicrobium sp. | reverse complement strand
CGGTTGGCCAGGCCGGCTAAAATAGGGCCAAAAAAATAAGCAACAACAATCAAGTTGCCTGGGCTAACGCTTAGTCCACGGTGCCTGTTGTGTTTCCCATGCACAATAGGAACACCGTCAATTCATGGGATGCTATCAAGAGGCGCGGTTCGTCCGGCTTGATATAAGACAAACGAACCAAACCGCAGCCGTGCCGTCTTGCGCTTAGGTTGCGGCTTACCAGCAAGACTAAACTTGTAGTGCCCGAGAGGAGAAGATGTTCGGACGGGGGTGCGAATCCCCCCACCTCCACTTTTAATAATATAATTCGGAAATTGAAACAGATTTACCTTAATATAGGAGATACTATGGCATTAGAAATTAAATTTGGTACGGATGGATGGAGAGGTATTATCGGCTGGGACTTTACCTTTGAAAATGTACGCCGTACCGCACAGGCACTGGCCGATTACATTAACGAAAATGCTCCAGCGGAAGAGAAAGGAAAATCTCCTAAAATTTTTGTCGGATTTGATTGCCGTTTTATGTCGGACATGTTTGCGGCCGACATTGCCAGCATTTTACGATCTAATAAATTAGATGTTATTTTATCGGACCGTCCGGTTTCCAGCCCTGTAGCCGCCTGCTTGAGCTTAAATAAATTCTGGCTCAGTGTAATGGTAACTGCCAGTCACAATCCCGCTCAATACAATGGAATTAAAATTAAACTAGCCGGCGGAGCCGCATCCGAACGGGTCACAAAAGACTTGGAAGAATTGTTGGGGCAAAATTCCGTTTTATTCTTGTATGGTCAAAAAGCAGAACAGAAAGATTTGACGGATATATATTTGAAGTATGTTTCTTCCCATGTAAATATGAAGAAATTAAAAAACTTCAAAGGGAAAGTAGCGATGGATTATATGCATGGAGCCGCCGCCGGATATTTAGAGCGGATTTTACCTGCCAAACAAGTAATTGCCCTACGCGCCAACCGAGATACAACTTTTGGTGGAGGACAACCTGAACCGGTAGAAAAAAATCTAATTGATCTGAAAAAAACCGTCGTTGCCAAAAAAGCCGCTTTGGGCATAGCTTTTGATGGCGACGGAGACCGTTTAGCATTAATAGATGAAAAAGGAAATTATTTAACACCTTGTTTAATTGCAGCGGTATTGTGCAATTATTTCATTAAAAACAAAAAATTAAAGGGAAAAATTGTACAGACCGTATCAATGGGTTATCTGCTTAAGCGTATTGCTCGCAAGCATGAAATGCTTTTTGAAGAAGTACCCGTTGGATTTAAACATATTGCAGAGATTATGGCTTTGGAGGAAGTGGCTTTCGGGGTGGAAGAATCCGGAGGTTTTGCTTGGAAAGGGAACTTGCCGGACCGCGACGGGCTGACCGTAGCTTTGGCCTTTTTAGAAGTGATGGCTGTTACTGGCAAAAAAGCCAGTGAATTGTGCGCGCAAATAGCACAAGAATATGGCTCATCCGTTTATTTAAGACGCGATATTTCTTTAACTAAACCGTTGGATAAAGCTTCTTTTACCGACAAAATACGCAAAAAACTGCCCAAGAAAATTAACAACCGTAAGGTAGCAGAATTGTTAACATTTGACGGATTAAAGATTTTATTTGATAATGACGAATGGCTGCTGCTACGCCCCTCCGGAACAGAGCCGGTCCTGCGGATCTACGCTGAAAGCGCCTCCAAAAAGGACACCCAATCTTTGCTAGATTTTGGAGAGAAGTTAGTTACTCCGTTTATCAATAAATAACTATGACTCGTCTTGCACTAGTAGATGATTCCGGCATTTTACGTTCCGCACTCCGTAATGTATTGGAGTCTTCCGGATACCACGTGGTTTTTGAGGCCGAAGGATCCAGCACCCTTTTTGAACAGTTAAAAAACACACCTGCAGATGTTATATTATTAGATGTATTTTTTCCAACGGAAAATGGGCTAGATATCTTGGCCCGCCTTAAAACACAGTATCCGCATATAAAAGTGTTATTGGTCACCGGACTACAACAAAATGCGGTGTTGGAAGAAGCCCAAAAGCGTGGGGCAGATGGCGTGTTGTACAAGCCCTTTGATACAGATGATTTGTTAAGCGCAATCGAACGATTAGCATAACATTTGCCCTACTCAAAAAAACGGCTGCTTTTTAGAAGCAGCCGTTTTTTTATACTGGAAAAATTTTACCAATTTTTATGTCGCCAATACATCATTACCAACCACACCAAAATCAAACAGACGCCCATTAACATCCAAAAAGCATTCGGGTGTTCCGCCAGAGGCAAGGCTACGTTCATCCCGTAGGCACTAACCACTAATGTAGGAACCATCATCCAAATGGTAATGACATTTAATTTTTTAATAAGTAAGTTTAAGTTATTGCTGACAATAGAAGCCCGCGCCCCAAGCAACTGTGCTAAAATGTTAGAATGAATATCCGCTTGAGTTTTACATTGCATGTTTTCCACAATCATATCATCCAACATTTCTTCATCTTTTTCTTCAAAACCGATTCGGGCAGATAAGTTACGCATTTTTTCAAATACAAATCCGTTGGAAGTGATCGCCTCAGCATAATAGACTAGACTTTTTTCCAGGCTAAATAAATTAAGCAAATAGGTATTATCCATAGATTCGGTCATTTTATCTTCAATCTCTTCCGATATCATATGAATAATGCGCAAGTGTTCTACATAATGGGAAATCGCATTGTAAACAAGTTTTAGAAAAATTTCTTTAATGGAATTAACTACTTGGAAACGCTTGCCTACGAAAAGCGGAATATCATCTGCCAATACAACTATCAATTTATCTTCAAACAAAAACATTCCTACGGAGGCAACTTTAAATTCCAACTGATCTTTCCCGGAATAATTTTTAGGACGTTTGTAAATCATTACAATATGTTCGGGTTCAAATTCCAATCGCGGGAGTTCGTCCGGATCCAATGCAGAAGAAAGGGTATGCTCATCAATTTGATAGGTATCTACCAGAAAACGCTGCTCCTGCGCCGTCGGATTTGTATACACATATACCTGTGCTTTTCCGTCGTCGGTTTCCAGTAATTTTTTGTTTGAAATAATATATTTTTTGAGCATCTTGACTACCCTATACGTAAATCATACCACCTGACAAGCGGGTTGTAAAGTATATTTAGTAATGTGTTTGTTCCAGCTCTTCTTCTAAAGGAGCAATTTCTTTTAAACGGTTCCAAAACTCCTCAATGGATTGTACCCGTTCCTTAGGATCCTCCTTGAGAGCATCTTCCAATAGAGAATCCACTTCTTTCGGAATATGTGGGGCCAACGTAGAAACAGGAACAATTTTCTTACTGGCGATATTGAATCCTTTTACCGTCCAAGGCACCTGCCCTACCAATGCTTCATACAAGCACAACGCCAACGAATACACATCTGACTGCTTACGCATAAACCCTTTTTGCTGCTCGGGAGCCATATACGCGGGAGTTCCGGCCACTGTCCGCGCGCCGGTATCGTGGTCTATACGTTTGGCCACACCAAAATCCATCACTTTGGCTTTGTCATCCCCGTAGATCATGATATTGCCGGGTTTTAAATCACAATGAATAATATCTTGAGAATGGGCATACTGCAAACCACGACAAACATGTTCAAAAATTTGTTTAGCCTTAGAAAATGGGAGACGCCCATCTATGTCTAACCGTGTTTCCAATGTCTGCCCGTCTACATACTCAAACACTAAATACAAAGAGTTTTCCGATTCGATCACCGTATAAATTTCAACAATACACGGATGCCGCAGAAGTGCCACCATACGGGCCTCCGCCAAGAACTGTTCACGGACATAAGCACTACGTACTAGCTCCGGCCGAACTCGTTTAATAGCGACCCGGCGTTTAAGCGCTTTATCATAGGCTTCATATACCTTTCCCATGCCGCCTTCCCCGATTTGTCGGATAAAATTGTATTGTTCTTTGACCTCTACTTCCCGCCGAGAATAAGTATTTTTTGGACGACGAAACACATCTTCATAACGCCAATATATATATAGTAAGATAGCTATCACTACCGCAGCAAAGTACAGAATTACCCACCAAGAGGGCTTGCGGAACGAATTGGGAGCTGTCTTTTCCTCTTTAGGCGGAGCGGGCATAAAAGTTTTTTCATTCAACTCAGCCTGTATCTTGGGAGCTAAAGTAGAAGACGGGTTTAATTTAAGCGCCGTTTCTAAATCCATACGACAACGTTCGTATTGCTCTTTTTTTAAATACGCTTCGGCCCGTAGTAAATAGGCTCTGTGATCTTGTGGAGCTATCGCGATAGCCTGGCCGGCGCTATAAATTACATCATCATATTTTTCCAAACCATCATACGCAATCGCCAACAACAAATAAAAACGACTGTCTATAAAATTCCGGGCAGTTAATTCGTTGATTCGTTTTACCACTTCGCTAAATTGTTTGTTTTTGAGTTGTTGGTTTAGAGAAGCAACTTCGGCATTACGAGCGGCCTGGTCAAATACAGTAACAGGTCCTTCAGCGTTTGTTTGCGACGAAAAGCTCCCTCCTACAATTAGTGGGGAAGAAGCACCGGGCGCTGCCTGTAAAGCAGCACCACACATCAGGAAAAGGCTACAAAATAAAAACCATTTGTTTAGCCGCATACAGATATTTTACCACAAAAAGACGTACATTCGGCTAATCTTTTTTCGTCAGCGCACATACACAAATAATTCATATAATATAATTATGAAAAAAAGAGCAATCGGCGTTTTTGATTCCGGATTAGGCGGGTTAACCATCTTAGATGCGTTGCACCGCACCTTACCGCATGAAGATTTGATTTATTTTGGAGATAGTGCAAATGTCCCTTATGGCTCTAAATCCAAGCAAACTGTCACCCGTTTTTCCTTAGACATTGCACGATTTTTAGAAAATGAAGGTGTTAAAATGATTGTGGTGGCCTGTAATACGGCCTCCGCCCTGGCATTATCCGAACTACGCAAGCAATGTCACGTACCCGTTTTAGGTGTTATCGAACCGGGAGCCAAAAAAGCCGTAGAGTCCACCCGAAACGGAAGAATCGCAATTTTGGGAACGGAAGCCACTATACGCAGCAAAGCCTACGTAAAAGCCATTTTCAAAAAATGTCCGCAAGCGCATGTTATTCAACAGGCTTGTCCTTTATTTGTACCATTGGTGGAAGAGAACTGGGCTAAAAAACCGGCGACCCGCTTAATAGCTTCTTCTTATCTGGCTCCTGTATTACGTTATAATGCAGATACCGTGATCCTAGGCTGCACACACTATCCGGTATTAAAGCCGGTCCTTGCCAGTCTGCTGGGCTCACAAGTTAAGCTCGTTGACTCTGCCCAAACATTATCACAAGCTGCTATGCTCTTTTTGCACAATCGTCAAGAGCAAGAAACGACCGGACGCGGGAAGTTAACTATTTACGCCAGTGATGACCCGGCCCGTTTCAAACGATTGGCCGGTTATTTACTAAAGGAAAAGATCGGCACGGTTCGTTTAAAGAAATTAAATGCATGACAATTTACACAGATAACCGTTTACTCCAAGTAGGACTCATAGGCGGCACTCTTTCCCGTCATTGGGGGAATATGCGCGAAATGACCGCCCAAAATTCCGCCTATCAACGTCTGGATATTCCACCGGAAAAAATTCTGCATTTTCATCAAGTTCACAGCGATACCATTATTTCCGTACATACATCCGACGAAGCCCAAAGGATACAACGCGACCCCCTACACCAAGCCGACGCTTGGCTACTTACCACATCCGGTTGGGGCGCCGCTATTCTAACAGCCGACTGTGTACCTCTCTTCTTATGGGATGAACAAGCTCGCGTTTTCGCTTTAGCCCACTGTGGGTGGCGCGGAGTAGTCAAACGTCTGCCGTTTCTAACCGCGCAAGCCATACGCAAGACCCCGGGAACCGAAAAAATACTCGGCTGGTTAGGGCCTCACATTCAAGTGTGCTGTTTTGAAGTCAAAGAGGATGTCGCTTCTCAATTTTCGCCCGATAGTTTACATTACGAAAAAGGTAAAATTTTCGTCAATCTTAACTTGGAAATTCTGCACCAATTACAAGAAGCGGGATTAAGTAGAACAGATATAAAAACGCCTTACTACTGCACGTGCGGAGATAAGGAAAACTTTTTTTCTTGGCGGCGGGATCACAAAAAGGACAGTTTGCTTTCCTTTATATATAAACCCTAGCCCCATCTAAATTATTTCTTGCCCAATTGCCTATTTTTAATTACAATATACGCTATGGAAACAAATGCAAAAATTTTACTGGCAGACGATTCTCATGCCATCCGTTTTTTAGTTTCGGAAATTTTAACCAATGCCGGTTTTACGGTAGTTGAAGCACAAGATGGACAAGAAGCATTGGAAAAAACTTATAAAGAAAACCCTGATTTATTAATTTTGGATTATGAAATGCCTAAAAAAACAGGGTTTGAAGTGGTACAAGAAGTTCGCAGTCGCCCCGGCTATTTGCATACTCCAATTATTATTTTCACTGCCAACACCGAAAAGAACACCAAATTAGAAGGATTAGGACTTGATATTGACGATTATCTGACCAAACCGGCAGATGAAGACGAAATCGTTGCCCGTGTAAAACTTTTGTTAAAACGCAATAAACAAAAAATGGACTGCAATCCATTAACCCGTCTGCCGGGAAACCCCTCTATTCAAGCCCGTGTGGAAGCAGAAATTGCCAGCGGGAAAACCTTCGCCGTTTTATACTGCGACTTAAATAATTTTAAGTCCTTTAACGATAAATATGGTTTTGAAGCGGGTGACCGCGTACTCAAACAAACAGCTGAAATCCTTGTTCAGGCAGCACGGCAAGATCCCGATGCTTTTGTGGGGCATATTGGCGGTGATGATTTTATTATTGTTTCTTCTTTTGACAAGGCGGAAGATATCGCCAAAGAAATTATCCGGCGCATGGATGAAATAGCACCCTCTTTTTATGATGAAGAAGACCGCCGACAAGGATTTATGCAAGCCCACAATCGCAAAGGAGAAATAGAAAAATTTAATTTCCTGGCATTGGGGATAGGCATTGTACATAATACGCAAAAACCTTTAGAATCATTTGCTATGGTCAGTCATATCGGAGCGGAACTAAAGTGTCTGGCTAAAAAACATGAAAAAGGTAGTTTTTACGTACTGGACCGCCGATCTTAAATTTTTAATCACTCAAAAACACCCCGGGGAACCCGGGGTGTTTTTTGCATCATTAAATTCCTTTTACTTTATAACCTCTTTGGCTTGCGAAATTAACTCTTGCAGATGTTTTTCATCCACAAAAGTTTCAACATAAACCTTTAGGATGTTCTCCGTTACCGTCAGCAACCCAGAGGAAATGGAAAAGTTTTTGCATATCATCGCTGTTAGTTCTTAATTTCCCAATCGCGCGGCAGGCTGTTACATAAGAAATCGTACTCCACGTCACTGTAACAAATCTGCGTCCACTCTCCATTTTCATAAGTTGCTTCCACGCTGACATTTGGGCCATCCCACGAAAACATCTGAACCCCGCATTGCGAGGTCGATGAGTGGCATTCTGCACTAAAACCGAAATAACCATCATTGCAGAGAGCGCGGTCACAAGTTAATCCTTTATTTAAATCTACAACGTCATATTCCATCACATTAGGACCGGTGTAAGCGCCTGGCTCATATACAAAAAGAACGTCAGTGACAGGTGGTCCCGGAGGATCTAAATTAAGAAGTTCTACTTGTTTTTGAATGGAACGCAATCGGGCAAACGCGGTGGAAAAACGGGTTTTCATCACTGCCTTTTTGTATTGTGGCAACGCTACCGAAACGAGCACTCCGATAATAAGAACGACTACTAACAATTCTATCAATGTAAAACCTTTCCTCATGTGTCCTCCCAAAACATTCACGCAAACTAGCAGACCATGCCTCTGTGACAGATATTATAGAAAAATGCTTTCCCGACATCAAGAATTTTCCGAACAATCATAACTATTTACTCAAGAACTTTTTGGGCTCGGGTGATCAATTCGTGCAGATGTTTTTCATCCACAAAAGTTTCAGCATAAACCTTTAGGATGTTCTCCGTCCCGCTGGGACGCACCAAAAACCACGAATTTTCCAAGTAGACTTTTATGCCATCACTATCGCGAATGCGCAACACTTTTTCACCTGCTACTTGCACAAGATGTTCAAAATTTGTTGCCCGAAGTGATTTAATCCGATTTTTTGTTTCTGCATCTGTCGGTACATCTACACGTGTATAATAAGAAACACCGTGCTTGGCGGTTAGTTCTTGATATAAAGAAGCAATATCTCCCTGAGTGGCTTGTATTTCCATCAATAGACAGACCGCAAACATCCCGTCTTTTTCTGTTGTCCAATCACTTACGGACATGCCCGCGCTTTCTTCTCCGGCCAATACGTAGCGACGTTCTAATAATCCGCTTACAAAATATTTAAACCCTACATTTACTTCATCTGTTTGCAAACCATATGATTCGGCAATGCGGTCTAACAGAAAAGTAGTTCCCAAAGTGCGCCCAATAGCACAAGCCGTAGAAACAGTTTTATGGTTTCGTATTAGATAATCGGCCATCACGCAAAGTGCATGATTAGGTGGGATAAGCCCACCTTGTGATGTTGCACAACCAAAGCGATCGCCATCCGGGTCGCTGGCCGCGGCAAAGGCATAGGGGCCTTTTTGCACCAGTTCAATAAGAGGTTTCATGGGATAGACAGAGGAAGGATCCATGCGGATTTTTCCGTCGTGATCTAGCGGAATAAAATTAAACGTCGGGTCCTGCACTTCACTTACAATATCTACATTTTTCAGGTGATATTTTTCCTTAATAGCCTTATAAAAGGGCAACGTCGTTCCGCCCATGGGATGAATGGCAAATTTAGTGTTGGATTGAGCGATTTTGGCAAAATCAATTTTGTTCCCCAAAGCTTCTACATACGGAGTAATAATATCTGCCGTACGGATCAACCCTTTTTGACGGGCTTCCTGTAATGAAATCGTTTTAATATCCTGCGGGTGCACCATGTAAGCATTGGCATATTTTTCAATTTGCGTCGTAAGCCGGCTGTCTGCCGGTCCGCCGGTAGACGGATTATATTTAAGTCCCATTTCCTGAGGAGGATTATGACTAGCCGTTCCATTTAATGAGGCCACCGCTCTGCCGTTCAAAACTTCAAAAGAAAATACAGGAGTAGGCACCGGAATATCCGGTAAAATAACCGTCAATCCGTTTCCGGCCAACACTTCGGCACACAACAGGGCGGTATCGTGCGACATCAACCGCGTGTCCCCCCCAACGAGTATCGGACCTGTAATTTGATTTTCTAGATGGATACGCGCCACTGCTTGGGCGATGGCTTTTGCATGAAGAGCACAAAATCCTTCTCCTAATGTACCCCGGTGACCGGATGTTCCGAACTTAACAGGAACAGGCGTTTTTTCCGGTTCATAAAAAGCACGGCGTAAAGCATCAACATCTATGGTTTGAGTAGGTAGAGTTCCGGCAAGTTGACTTACCATATAGGGCTCCTTATGCGTTAAAATTTAGCAGGACAGGGTATAAAGCACCTTGCGCGCAGGCCTTTCTTTTTCTATCATATTATATATCTTAATTTTTCGCAACGGAGAACTTATGAAAAAATTGCTTTTTACCTTGTTGGGCATGTTTTTGATGGCAGAGATTGCCGTGGCTTCCACCAATATCTCGGATGATTTTGTTGCCGGTTATGCGGGAGCTGCCTCCGATTTATCTGCTTACAATAAAGATATTAACACCATGATCGGGCTCACCGATTTTCATACCGGAAAAGCAACTTCCTTCCCGGGATTTGATATCGGAGGAACATTTACTGCCGTTAAAGTAGGCAAAGACAACAATATCTCGTCCGAAGATTATTTAATGACCGGATTTTTAAGAGCTGAAACATTCATCCCGGTGGCAAATATTACGGCTACTGTACGCGGTACAAACTTTAATGGTTTTGAATCTATCGGCGGCGGTATTAAGTATACCTATACTTTATTAGATTTAGTTCACTTTTCGGTATCCGGTTTTTATGACCGTGCCAAAACGGATTGGTATACTGCAGATCACTATTCTGCCTCCGCAGTAGCCTCTACTTCAGTTGTATTTTTTACACCTTATGTGGGGGTTGGGTATGATTATGGGGAATTAAACACCCGCCATTTTGCTACTAACCGCTCCACCTCCGACGGAGCATTGCGTTATACAGCCGGTGTAAATGTACATCCATTTCCTTTCGTATATCTCTTTGCCGCCTACACAAAAACGGCAGCCAATGACGGTTTCAACGGTGGACTGGGAATCAGTTTTTAACACTAAGCGATATGGATTACAAGCAGGAGCTAAAAAATTTTTTCGGAGAACGCTGTCTGTCTGATGAGTCCATGGCTAACCATACGACTTATCGCACCGGTGGACCGGCTGAGGTATATATTTACCCGGCTACTCCGGAAGAATGGTCTTTCGTATTAAAACTGGCCGAAACATATCAAGTCCCCCTACATATTATTGGCTTTGGATCTAATATACTAGTTGGGTCTAAAGGGGTGCCTGGTATCGTCTGCTCCACCAAACAAATGAATAATATCTTAGTGGAGGCAGATTGCATCAAGGCACAGGCCGGAGCCGCCCTAGATAAAATGTGCGAAATTGCTTGCCAAGCGGGGCTCGGAGGCATAGAGAAGTTATCCGGTATTCCCGGCAGCATCGGCGGAGCCGTGTATATGAATGCCGGGGCTTTTGGGCAAGAAACTTTTGATACTTTAGAATATTTTGACGTAATTGACCGGCAAGGTCGTCCGGCCACTTTACTCAAAGAAGAAATCAAATATGCCTACCGCCATGTAGAAGGAATACAGAATTATATCGTACTCTCTGCCGGATTCAAACTGACACGGACGGATTTTACCCAATTATTGGAAACACGCAATAGCATTTTGCATAAACGCATTGAAAAACAACCTCTGAATTATCCCAGTGCAGGAAGCGTATTCAAACGCCCCGCAAACGATTATGCCTCACGCTTGATTGATGATACCGGTTTGCGCGGGCTAAGTATTGGCGGAGCCAAAGTATCGGAAAAACATGCCGGATTTATCATCAACTTCAATCATGCCACGCCGGAAGATATCCGCGAACTAATGCGTCAAATACGCGAAAAAGTAAAAGCCAAACACGGCATAGAATTAGAATTAGAACAAATTCTGTGGGGAAATTTTGCGTAGTTTTACCGTCGGGAATTAGCAAACTGTTGACTCGCTAAACCGTTTTAAGATACAATATAAGTAAGTTAATTTGAGTTGTTTGGAGTCGTGGTGTAGCCTGGTTAACACGCTGCCCTGTCAAGGCAGAGACCGCGAGTTCGAATCTCGTCGACTCCG
>CACYBL010000145.1 GCA_902772695.1 uncultured Elusimicrobium sp. | reverse complement strand
TGAATTTAGTTATTTGTTGGAAGCGTTGGGTACACTTGCATTACGGAAATGGCACAGGCAATAATGCGCCGCTTTTTTGTGCTTTTCAAAACGGGAAAATTATGAATAAAACAAAAGCAGGGTTTACTCTCATTGAATTGTTGGTTGTTGTTTTGATTATCGGCATTTTAGCGTCCATTGCCTTGCCGCAGTACAGGATGGCTGTTACCAAAAGTCGCTATGCATCTTTAAAACATTTGGTTCAAGCACTCTATACAGCAGAAGAAGCATATTTTATGGCAAACGGAGCATACACCGATCAACTGGACGAATTATCATTGGATATGCCCGGCACTGCCAACTCGGCGAGTAGCACTGCCAGATATTTCGATCGCAGTCACAACAGATATTGTACAGTAGTAATTGGCAGTTCCGTCAACCAATATTTGTACTGCAAAGATGGCAGTAGCGGCATTTCATACGGAAAGAAACTTGTAGGAAATAAAAAATATTTTTGTGTACCTTATTCGGATTCGTCCTACTATCAAACGGCCAAAAAAATTTGCAAAAGCGAAACTAACGATACATTGGATGAAAACGGTGCCTGGTATGCGTACCCGTAATCGGGTGTACGCTGAAAATACAACGGCCAGGATCTCTATATCCCCTCCGCAAGCCGTTTGACCCTTTGCCTATTATTTACTACAATGAGTATATGAAGGCTTTTCCCATTATTGTATCTTCTCCGTCCGGTGCGGGTAAAACAACTATTATTGATGCGGTATTGAAACGCAACAAAACGGTTTCGCGCGTGATTACCGCCACCACCCGCGCGCCCAGAAAGGGCGAAAAAGACGGTAAAGATTACCATTTTTGGACGATAAAACAATTTGAGCAGGCCATTAAAAAGAATCAAATGTTGGAGTGGGCACAGGTGCACACTTCCTATTATGGTATTCCTAAAAAATCCGTAGATGATTTGCTTAAAAAAGGAATCTGTCCAATCCTGGTTATTGATGTACAAGGGGCACGTACCGTTAAGCAAATGTATCCGCAGGCAGCCACGGTGTTCATTATTCCCCCCAGCTTGAAAGAACTTAAAAAACGTATTTTGGGGCGTAATGACAATACACAAGACATTGAACTCCGTTTGGAAACGGCCAAAAAAGAAGTGCAAGAGCTGGATCATTACGATTATGCCTTGCTTAATGACGATTTGAAAAAAGCCGTAGAAGATATGACAGGGATTGTAGCGGCTGAACAATGTCGCGTAAACCGACAAGATTTAAAAAAGATAAAAAATCTGAAATAATTACGAGGGAGAATTATGTCCGCAAAAAACGAAAAGGAATTGGATGCAAAACTAATGAACTTTGATGGCGATCGCTATGATATAGTGGTATTGTCCTCTATGTGGGCCAAAGAACTTAAAAAGAAACCTGAATATAAAGACCAGCCCAATGCTGTAGTAATCAAAGTTGCGTTGGATGATATCCTTTCGGGCCGTGTGAGCAAAGAAGAAGTCCTCAACGTGAGCAAAGATAATCTGGAAAAAGAACTCAAAGCTCAAGAAGAAGCCCGCAAAGAAGCTGAACGCAAAGCCAAAGAACCCATGAGATTATAATGGGCAAAAATTCACTAAACCGGCTAGCAGGAGAATTGAAACACTTCTTGCTGGAACAGGATGAAGACGAATTTATTACTCCGGCGGCCCCTACTAAGACGGCCGCCGGTGTTTCGCGGGCTGATAAGAAGCTTTTCTCTATGCAGGAAAATACTACATTAACAGTTGATTTCCCGCGCGCACAGCATGTTGCAACGGATACTGCTCCCTTACCAGACCAAACGAAGGAAACCCCTGTTATGACCACTTCCCAAAAACAAACTGCTTTAAATGAATTGGCCCAAACTATTAATCAATGTTCTCGTTGCCCCTTGGGTGCAACTCGCCTACATGCCGTTCCCGGAGAAGGAAATGTAGATGCTGATTTAATGTTTGTGGGTGAAGGCCCTGGCTATGATGAAGACCGCCAAGGGCGTCCTTTTGTAGGCCGCGCAGGGCAATTGCTGGATAAAATGATTGCGGCCATGGGTTTAACGCGTGAGCAAGTGTTTATTGCCAATATTGCCAAATGCCATCCTATGACAGATCCACAACATCCTGAAAAACACGGCAACGACCGGGCTCCCAACGCGGGCGAAATTGCTTGTTGTCGTAAATATTTGGAGCAACAAATTGCAATTATTTGCCCAAAATATATTGTGGCATTGGGTGGGGTATCGGCTAAAGCACTTATTTCGGACGCGAAATCTTTGGGGGCCTTGCGCGGGCAATTCTATAATTTAACATTAGATAGTGTGCAGCTGCCCCGCCCTGTACAAGTATTAGCTACGTTTCACCCTGCCGCGCTGTTGCGCAATCCTAATTGGAAAAAAGATGCCTGGAAAGACCTGCAAATGGTAATGGCAAAACTTGGGCTTAAAACGCCGGTTAAATAGAATTATGTTTTGCAAGGTTGCCTTTGATGTCCCACTAGACAGGGAGTTTGACTATCGTATACCGAGTGAATTGGTGGATAAAATTCACCCGGGTATGCGGGTGACGGCTCCTTTTGGACACCAATTAACTGGCGGTGTAGTAACTCAAATCACGGAGATCGCCGATGTTCCCCCTCACGTCACGTTGAAAGACATTG
>CACYBL010000144.1 GCA_902772695.1 uncultured Elusimicrobium sp. | reverse complement strand
TTTTCGGCTACGCACAACAACCACATCATGCTTTTTTGGCGCAACGACAAAACCGAATCGCCCCGGCTCACCGCACCGTTTACCAAACTGTTGGCGGTAGATACGCCTTCACGGTTGGCGACATGGAACTACAAAAACGAATTGGAAGTTGTCTCGCTTACCAGATTGACTAACGCCCGCCACATTAAACTTGACAGTATTAACGCTGCCCTTTTCGACGTAACCAGCGGCCCTTTCAAACGTTCACTGGATCCGTCTGCCGCGCTGTTCTTGCTCACGCCGGAAAAAACCGAATTTTTGGCGGCCTTTAACACTGCAACCTGGAACTACCACAATGCTTCCGGCCTGGGAGCCGTACACCGAAACCACTCGGATACGTTTACCAGTTTGACTAAACAGGACCTCGCATTTATTTATCATACCGTGCAAGAAAACCGCCCGCAGGACTGGCCCGCTATCCGAAAACAGCTGTTCCTTAATGATTTGGCCGTCCCATACTTTGAATAATCCCTGTTTTGTCCATAAAATAAAAACCCGCCTTATTGGCGGGTTTTTTATAAAAATTTATAGATTCAAATCTTTTGTACAGACTAATATGAAAAACCCCGGCTTGTAGCCGGGGTTTTTTGTGGACTTAAAAGTTTTATTTAGTAGTACCGAAATACTTCCAAAGTCCGGCTGCTACACTAGCTCCCACCAAAGGCGCCACTATAAACAACCATACTTGGGCCAACGCTTGACCGCCCAACACCAACGCCGGGCCGAAACTGCGCGCCGGATTGACGGAAGTACCCGTCAGCGGGATACCCATAATATGTACAAAAACTAACGTAAGACCAATCACAAGTCCGGCGATGGTGCTTGTCTTTTCGCCGGAAGTAACACCTAAAATGGTCAATACAAAAACAGCTGTTAAAATAACTTCTACTGCGAAAGCGCCCCAAGTAGACACCCCTACTGCGGAAGCCGCACCATATCCGTTGGCACCTAATCCGGTAGCATCTACACCGCCTAACATTGTACCGTTAATAATAACCGCCAATACTATAGCAGCCAAAATAGCTCCTAAAAATTGAGCTACCACATAGCCACAAAAATCTTTACTGTCCATTTTGCCGCTCAAGAAAACTCCCAACGACACCGCCGGGTTGATGTGGCACCCGGACACATTACCGATTGCATACGCCATGGCAACAATGGATAACCCAAACGCAAAGGCAATGCCCAGCGTACCCAGCGTGCCACCGGCTATCGCCGCGGACCCGCAACCAAAAAGCGTAAGAACAAACGTTCCCATTAATTCTGCTGCATACTTTTTCATAATTTCTCCTAAAACCCCAAATCCGGGGGAATGATAAGACACTCTTATTATACAATTTCCCTCTACGGGGAAACAAAAAACCCCGGGAGGTATCTCCCGGGGTTTAGTAAGCAAAAGTTCAATGACCCTTAAATTGCATGGCGTACAACGCGGCATACGCGCCGTTGCGTTTTAACAGTTCGTTGTGCGTGCCTTCTTCCGCAATTTTTCCGTCATTAACCACCACAATCTTATCCGCATTTTGAATGGTGCTTAACCGGTGGGCAATTACAATGACCGTACGGTTTTTCATTAAATTGTCCAAGGCCTCTTGTACCACCCGTTCGGACTTATTATCTAGCGCGCTGGTGGCTTCGTCCAAAATAACAATGGGGGCATCTTTCACAAATGCACGGGCAATGGCCAGACGTTGTTTTTGACCGCCGGAGAGCAGAATTCCACGTTCACCAATTTCTGTATCCAATCCGTTAGGCAATTCTTGCACAAATTGATCTAAACAAGCGTTCTTTAAGGCACTCCAAATAACTTCTTCCGAAGCATCCGCATTGCCTAACAAGATATTGTCACGTATCGTACCCGAAAACAAGAAATTATCCTGAAAAACCATCGCAATCTGCCGACGCAATGATTTTTGGGTAATGTTTTTAATATCCGTACCGTCTATTTTGATACTCCCTTTGTGGATATCGTACAACCGCGGCAGCAGCGCCGATACCGTCGTTTTTCCGCCGCCAGAATTGCCCACCAAAGCCACCGTACTGCCTACCGGTATTTCCAAGTTGATATCGTGCAATACTTCCCGCCCGGGCACGTATTCAAAATGTACATGATCAAAGGTAATCATTTTACGTACTTCGGTTAATTCTTTGGCATCGGGATGGTCCTTCATGTTGGGTTGCAAATCTAAAATATCAAAAATACGATCTATGGCCAAAAAGGAATTTTGAATAGCCACATAGTTGTTACCCACCCCTTTAAGCGGAGAATATAGCATCATTAACGCCGCAATAAATGCAACGAAATTACCGCTGGTAATTTTACCGCTTACAATTAAATAGCTTCCGCATCCAATTACTAATGCAATCCCGATCGACATTAAAATATGCATAACCGGCGATAACCAGTTAGTGCCTTTTACCATCTTCATGGCTAGGGCAAACGTCAAATCGGTAGCAGTTTTAAAACGGTTTTGGAAAGTCTCTTCCAACGTAAACGAACGAATTGTTTTATTGCCGGAAAAAGTTTCGTTATAGATAGTCATTACGTAAGATAAGTTACCCACTGTGCGGGTTAAGATTTCTTTCATCTTCCTGCGTACTTTGGACATAGGATAGACAAACAACGCTAATACTGCAATGGCAATGATAGCCAATTGCCACGAGTTGTAAATAAGCACGCATACCAACGAAACGGAAGAAAAAGTTTTAGATAAAAACTTTTTTAAATTTTCTATTAACCCGGTGGAAGCCGTCTCTGCATCGCTGGAATAACGAAACAAAATCGTACCGGAATTATTTGTATCAAAATACGATGTGTCCATGGAAAGCAATTTGGCATATAGTTTACGCTTAACTCCAATGGTAATTTTTTGGCCCACCCATGTATTTAGGTAGTTGGAAGAATACAACAAGATCCCTTGTACCACCGTAAAACCTACGATTAAAAATGGAATCAAAGCGGAAAAATGCGGCTGTTTATCCACCATTACTTTATCCATAAACGGCTTAAGGAACATAGCTACTGCTCCGTCCAACGCCCCCACCGGCACGGTAAGGGCTACCCCTAAACACGCCCGGAACCAATATGGTTTAATATATGGCCACATTCGGCGGAAATTTTTAACAAGTAAATTTTTACTAAGCAGTTTCTTCATCATATAAAAAATCCCCTATTCTTTGATTAAACAAAATATTGAGGTAAACGGCAGAAAAATTTTGCTCTATAAATTAATTGCTATTTTTATTTCCGCATAAAAAACACTTTATTTCCCAGCGAAAAAAAGTAAAATAAAACATATGATTCGTTTTAATTGTGATTACAGCGAAGGCGCACACCCGCTGATTTTAGAAAAACTGGCCCAAACCAATTTGGAGCAACTCCCCGGTTATGGGCAAGATCCTTATTGCTTGCAGGCAGCGGAATTAATCAAGCAACTTTGCCAGGCTCCGAATGCTGCCGTGCATTTTTTGAGTGGCGGCACCCAAACCAATCTCACCGTGATTGCCGC
>CACYBL010000143.1 GCA_902772695.1 uncultured Elusimicrobium sp. | reverse complement strand
TGTTTCTGCAATATCACCGGCTATGGTACCGGTAGCGTGCGCGTTTAATAAATCCACTTCTTCGGCTTTTACATGGGCTGCACGCAATGCTCCTTCCATACATTTTTTTAATGTCTCTGCGGCCGGATAGGCCATGTTTTCCGTTTCGGTATTGGCATAAAAACCAAGCACTTCAGCTAAAATGGGAACCCCGCGCTTGAGCGCACTTTGTTTTGTTTCCATAAATACAAGCCCACACCCTTCCGACACTACGAGCCCAGTGCGAGTGGCATCAAACGGCCGACACGCTGCTGCTGGATAATCATTAGAATTTTTAGAAGTGGCCTGCATAATATCAAAACAGGCACTAAACATGGGATGGTATTCTTCCGTTCCACCGCATAAAGCTTGCGAAACAAGACCTTGCCGAATAGCCAAAAATCCAAGGCCCATATTCATTAGCCCCGTTGCACAGGCCTCACTACCGCCCATAGCCGGTCCATTTATCTTCAGGCCCTGACAAACCGCCGCTAACGGCGAATGATTCATAATTTGCAAGAAATCAGACGTTTTGATGAGTTCTAAGTGAGCTCCCTGGCTATAGCTGGTAAGTTCCATCCACACAGAAATGCTATTTAAGGTGGACCCCATAAAAAACCCAAGTTGATCCGGAGCTACTTCATAACCAGCCTGACGCAATGCTTCTTGAGCTGCACAATAGGCATATAACCCCATACGGCTCATGCTACGACGATATTTTCGCGGAATAAATGAATAGTCGGCTTCCGGAACGGTAGCAGCCACCTTTGTATTTACCATAGGTAACGCTTCCAATTCCTTCACGGTATGCATACAATTTTGGGCAGACAACAAACCCTCCCACAAAGCTTGTACACCCGCTCCATAGGGAGAAACTGCCCCCATTCCTGTAATTACTACCGTATTAGAATCATCCATACTCGTATTATAGCAATTTGCTTTCAAGCAACTACATACAAATTCCACCGTTCACTTGGAACGCTTGCCCCGTAATGTAAGATGCCTTGTCAGAACATAAAAAGGATACCAAATTGGCCACTTCTTCCGGACGGCCCAAACGATGCAACGGAATGAGAGGCAAAATTTTATCTATGGGTAATCCCTCTAACATATCTGTTTCGATAAACCCCGGCGAAACTGCATTTACTAAAATATTCCGTTTGGCTACTTCAACCGCCAAACTGCGTGTAGCCCCCACAATACCGGCTTTGGCTGCCGAGTAATTGGTCTGACCTGGCACCGGAGCATGGGCAGCCGAAGAAGCAATATTGACAATGCGGCCTTGTTTGGCGTGAATCATAGCCGCTAAAACTGTTTTTGTAACATTGTGAAAACCACCTAAAATTGTGGTTAAAACGTCGGTCCACTCTTTATCTTGCATAAAAATAAGCAAGTTGTCTTTACGGATACCCGCATTATTTACTAGAGCATATGGGGTTTGCTTGGCTAGCAGTGGATTTAAAGCGTCTTGTACAGCTTTTGCATCGGAAACATCAAAAGGCAGTAAGGTACAATTAACTCCCAGATCTTCAATCTTTTTTTGGGCTTCTTTGGCCGCCGTATGATTGGAATGGTAATTCAACCATATGTCAAAACCATCTTGAGCTAGTTGTTTAGCAATGGCTAAACCGATTCCGCGGCTAGCCCCGGTAATAAGTGCAATTTTGCGGGAGGATGTCATCTTTTTTTCTCCTTAAAGGTTATATTACTATGATAACTAAAAATGAACTCATAAAACAAATGATATTGATAGGAAGATTTGGAGTAACAGAATTTACCTAACGAGTTCCAAAAATCGTTCCAGACTATTACTTGACTTCTCTCACTATAAGAAGCGTGAATGTATATGAAGTAAAAATACCCTTCTTAAGGAGAGAATTATGGCAAAGCAAAACAATAAAGCGATTTGTAGATTAGAAACAGCCCTGAGTGAGTTCTGCTCGATTAAAAGAATTCGCCAACACAAGCCTCAAAATCGGCCCACAAACGGGTTTTAGAGCCAAAGACCGAGGGTTTCTCGCATGCGGGGTATTCTTGGCACGTGGGGCAAAAACACAGAATTAAAGACAGAAAATTCTGCGTTTTTTGTGTGTTTATGCTATATTCTGTTGAGTGATCGCTTTAAGTGAAAAAGCAGTTATTGCTTAAATTTGTATCTAGCCGCTCTTCCAAATCCCTCGGGGATCAACCGTCCTTTTTTAGATATTTGCTTTAACAAATAGTAGGCTCGCGGAGAATTTACATGTAATAAATCCATGACCTCTTTACGAGTAATATGCCCTTTCTGTTGGGCCAAATTACAAATCAGTTCTTCATCTTTGAAATAGTTCTTGGCTGTTTGCCTGACATAACCCATGATGTTATTTTGTTGTTTATATACTTGAGCACTTAAAATATAGGTACGGTACTTACCCGTTTCAATCGCTTCCACCAAACCGTTTTCAATGAGAGTTTCGACGGCGGATCTCGTGCGGGCTTCGCTAATCCCAATACTCGCAGCTAGCTCAGATAGAGACAATCTACGTTGACGTTGTAATGTTGATAAAATAAGCAAAGAATTAATGGGTAAAGAATGCCCAGTTCTTTGTTCTTCATCGGAAATCATTTTAGCAAAAGCGACATCCGGCTCAGCGCGTGGAATAAATAATTTTACTTCTCTTTCCGTAGATTCCGAATAATCCGGCAGTGGCCGTCCATAAACGATAGAACCTTCAAAAATACGATCGATTCCTCTTCCAGTACGTTCAGCAAGACCAATTCTTTTCAAAGAATCAGCTAATGCAGGATTCCGGCCATGAGGCTCTACGGTCAATAAATTATGCAAATTTACTCCTTCAACGAATCCGCCAGGGTTGCTAATTGTTAGTCCTTCATCATTGATGGCAACTCTTGTCGTTCCAAGCTGAGTATAGTCACGATGGCAAAATGCATTTACAAGCCCCTCGCGAAACGCTTTTTCCGAGAATTCCGGTATTGGAATACGAAACAAGCCAGATTCCATCTCTCTTTCCGGATTCCATGCTTTCATATATTTTTCGAATATTTCAAAAGTACTCAATAATGGTTTGAAAAAGTGTTCATTTACTCTGATTTGGGTTCCCTCTAAAACTTGGAAACCTGATTCAGCAGTTGGCATAAGTTCTTTAATTTTTACTTCTTTACCAATTAACAACATGCCCGTAATAGTAGGATACAGAGAACCATTTTCTTCCTTTACAAAACGTAAGGCCTTATCTAGTTCCTCATCGGTTAAATCTAGAAGAGAATCATCCCCTTTTCGTAGCTTAATTATATCACGCAGTCTCAAACGTTCATTTGGATCGAAATCATCCGTGGAAGCTCCTGCAAGTATTTGCGCAGAAAAATCCAATAAATTTAATTCTGCCAAACGTGAATTGATTTCAAAAGGATATATGGGAGTATTTTCGGGAGTGCCATCTTGTTTTAATCGACGCCGTAGCATTTTGCCTTCCGCCGTACTAATTATACTTCTGCTTTTCGGAACAGTAATCTTTATCACCTTTTTACCCTGTACCTCAATAATTTCCGCATTGATTCTTAGAGACGGGATAGTTCTATTTGCGACCAATGCCACCAATCCAACCGTATCTCCATGTTTCGGTAAGATACCAGAAATTGTACCATCGTCTTCCACTCCTAAGAATAAATCTCCTCCGTTTGTATTAGCAAGCCCTACTACACTTTCAATTAACGCAGAATCCGATAATCCTTTTCTATCGCTTTTTAACTCGGTATTAAGAGTTTCTTTCGTTGGAATTGTCCTCATAACATTCTCCTATTTAATGTTATTATAACAATTTTCTGTGTTTTTTGTGTGTTTAATTCTGCGTTTATGACAAATTGTGCGTTTAATTCTGCGTTTTTAAAGCAAGAAGTATGTCAACATGAGTTCCGCTACATCGCCTATCTCCGTTAACAAGCCCAAAAATCGGCACACAAACGGGGTTTAAGGCCCTAGCCCGGGGTTTACCCGCACATGTGGGGTATTCTTGGCATGTGGGGCAAAATTCCCAAAAGTCGCTAATCTTTGCTACGCACTTGTGAAACTCGAACTAGCCAAAGTGCTAAAATGATAATGGGAAGTTCGAAAAATTATAATAAAAGA
>CACYBL010000142.1 GCA_902772695.1 uncultured Elusimicrobium sp. | reverse complement strand
TTGAACGTTTAACCGGGATGATTCTGATTTTGATGTCGGTGGATATGATTATGGGTGGTATTTCAGCTTTTGTAAAACTGTAGAATGTGTATGAAAAAAGGTTTAAAATTTCTGAGTATTTTGTTATTTCTTTTGCAAGGCTATGTGCTTTTTGCCCAACAGCCCTCTGATCTGAATAAAAAAGTAGAATTTGCGTTATTCGTTAGCCCTACCTGTGTCCATTGCAATAAGTTAAAGCAAGAATACTGGGGAAAACTAAAGCAGAAATATAAAAATAAAGTGCATTTTACGGAGTATGATCTCTCCCAAGCCGGCAATCATATGATTTTTATGCAAACTGCCGAGGCCTATGGAATACCTAAAGAAAATCTAGGGTATCCGGCAGCAGCGGTAGGAAGTACGTTTTTGGTAGGATATCCAACCCAAATCGGTGTGTATAGCGAAAACGCGATTGAAAAAGCTATTTTATTGAATGAGCAAACTATTGTCCGTCGGGAAAGCAACACACAAGAACAAGTAGAAAATGCTTTCCGGCAGATAACATTTTGGGCTATTATCGGGGCCGGATTAGTGGACGGTATCAATCCGTGTGCTTTTGCGGTCATTGTTTTTTTCATTTCTTTTTTAACCGTCTACAAATATACACGCCGCGAGATAATCGTAGTAGGTGTTTCCTACTGTGTGGCGGTATTTTTGGCATATTTGTTGTTGGGAGTGGGCGTTTTTAAATTTTTATATGCCATGCGCGGTTTTTCGTATGTTATTAAGGGCTTTTATATCGTTACGGCCGGGCTTTGTTTGTTGTTCTTTGTGGCTGCTTTGTATGATTTTGTGCTCTATCGGAAAACGAAAAAAGCCGATGGCATGCTATTGCAACTGCCATTAGGACTTAAAACGCGTATCCACAAAATTATGGGCTTTTTCCTGCGTGATAAACGCAAAAGCACTTTCCGTTTAATCCTGGCTGCTTTGGCGGTGGGGTTTGGAGTGTCTCTGGTGGAAGCGGTGTGTACGGGGCAAGTGTATGTGCCTACTTGTGTGCTTATCATGCAAAATCCGACCTTTCGGGCGCAAGCTATTTTTTATTTAGTGCTTTATAATCTGATGTTTGTTGTTCCGTTAATCGTGGTATTTGTCCTGGCTTTGCTGGGCTGTGAATCTAAAGCATTTAGCGATTTTCTCAAAAAGCATTTGGGATTAGCTAAAATTTGCCTTTGTTTAGTATTTTTAGGATTATTCTTATTACTGGTTGGTAATATTTAGGAGAAAAAATGATGAAAATGAAACGGTCAGCCAAGGGATTTTCTTCTTTTGAATTGGCAGTTGTAATAGTACTTATTGCAATTGTGGGCGGTATAGGATTTTTCTATGTTCAAGGCATTGTTGAACAGATGCGTATGTCGGAAGTGGCTTCCTTAATGAGTACGGAAGTAGCGGCGCAGGATCGTTTCTATCTTACCCAGCACCGATATGCCCGTGCGTGGCATCAACTTGATACTGCCCCGGTTCAAGTGCGCCGGGCACGCGAAGATAACCGCTATTCCAACGGATCTCAAAATACAATCTACTACACCCGCGGGAAAAAGCAAGATGGTACACCGGCCCCGGGTTTTAAAGTCTATTTTGAAGAGGGAAGCAAGACGTGGTACGTCGTGGCGGAACGGGTCAGTAGTGATAAATATCAATATACTTTGGTTCGTCCGTTTAATTTAGATAAAGTATATTGCTTGCCTGCTAATTTAGAGGAAGCGAACCAACAAGTTTGTATGGAATTTATGAACCTG
Organism: uncultured Elusimicrobium sp.; assembly: GCA_902772695.1. GTDB lineage: Bacteria > Elusimicrobiota > Elusimicrobia > Elusimicrobiales > Elusimicrobiaceae > Avelusimicrobium. The sequence goes on along the minus strand of CACYBL010000142.1, from coordinate 348 downwards.
GATAGCCCCAATGATTTGCCGACGGATCCTCGTTTATGAAATTATTGAGACATATATGCTTTCTCATTTAAGAAATCGGTTTACCGAGTGGAATGCAAGCCCTACTGTCCGGCATTTTTATGCGCGGGCAATTTGGGTGCTTACAGTAGTTTGTATGGTATGTGCGGCGGTTTTGTCGGTCTATATGTTTGTCATGCGTTTTGCTCATTTGTCAAACGGATTGCAATACGACGAGCTTTATTCAGCAGTAACGGCTTCCCCCAAGTTTTCTTTCATTTATACTTTTAAAAACATGTTGCTCTACGACATAAATTTGCCGCTTTTTAATTTTATGTTGTGGTGTTGGAA
>CACYBL010000141.1 GCA_902772695.1 uncultured Elusimicrobium sp. | reverse complement strand
TAGATAAAGCCAATCGGCTTGCTCCTGAAATTGAAGCCTTATCCGACGAACAATTAAAAGCTAAAACCCAAGAATTTAAGAACCGTTTATCCAACGGGGAAACGCTGGAAGATATCCTTGCCGAAGCATTTGCTGTTGTGCGGGAAGCTGCCAAACGTGTAATCGGCTTGCGCCCTTATGATGTGCAATTGCTGGGTGGCATTATTTTGCATCAAGGCAAAATTGCAGAAATGCGTACCGGGGAAGGAAAAACTTTGGTGGCTGTATTGCCTTCTTACTTAAATGCTCTAACGGGAAAAGGGGTGCATGTTGTTACGGTAAACGATTATTTAGCCAAACGTGACCGCCAATGGATGGGACCCATTCATGAATTTTTAGGATTAACCGTTGGTTTTATCGGCCACGACATGGAAAATACAGAACGTCGTGAGATGTATGCCAAAGATATCACCTACGTAACTAACAACGAATTGGGATTTGATTATCTGCGTGATAACATGGTTATCCGTCGGGAAGACCGGGTACTCCGTCCGCTGAATTTTTGTATTGTAGACGAAGTAGATTCTATTTTAATCGATGAAGCGCGTACTCCGTTAATTATTTCCGGCCCTTCGGAACAGAGCACCGATAAATACTATATTGTCAATCGTTTGATTCCCTCTTTAAAAGTCCGTCTTATCACAGAAAAAGATGAGGTAAAAGCCAAGTATGAAGGGATCGATTTGAACCAAGGTGTAGATGCTATTATCGACGAAAAAGCACACACGGCTACACTTACCGAAACCGGTATTGCTAAAGCAGAAAAATTTTTAAATGTTCCCAACCTATATGATGATGTGCAATCCGAGTGGGTGCACCACATCAATCAAGCCTTGCGGGCGCATCACTTATATGAACGGGATGTGGCTTATGTTGTAAAAGATGGGGAAGTTATTATTGTAGATGAATTTACCGGTCGTTTGATGCCGGGTCGTCGATGGAGCGACGGCCTGCACCAAGCAGTAGAAGCTAAAGAAGGGTTACAAATCAAAGAAGAAAACCAAACATTGGCTACGATTACGTTCCAGAACTTCTTCAAATTGTATAACAAACTTTCCGGTATGACCGGTACGGCTATGACAGAGGCCAATGAATTCTGGCAGATTTATAAATTAGATGTAGTGGAAATTCGTCCCAATCGCCCTTCCAGACGTATTGATTACCCGGATTTGGTGTATTTGTCCGAACGGGAGAAATTTAATGCTATTGTGGATGAAGTGGAAGGATTATGGAAACAGGGTGCCCCTGTGTTGGTAGGTACGCGCTCTATTGAAAAATCCGAAACGTTAAGCCATATGTTGCGTCAACGTGGTATTCCGCACAAAGTACTTAATGCTAAATATCACGAAATGGAAGCGCAAATCATTAGCCAGGCAGGTCGTAAAGGGGCTGTAACAATTGCCACCAATATGGCAGGCCGCGGTACGGATATTGTGTTGGGAGGAAATCCGGCGGACCCTAAAGAGCAAGAGGAAGTGATTGCATTAGGCGGTTTACACGTTATTGGTAGTGAACGCCACGAATCACGCCGTATTGATAACCAATTGCGCGGACGCTGTGCACGCCAGGGGGACCCGGGTTGCTCTCGTTTTTATATTGCATTAGATGATGAACTGATGCGTTTGTTTGCCAACTCTACCAAGATTGCTTCGTTATTGAGCACAATGGGAATGAAGGAAGGAGAGGCCATAGAATCACGCTTGATGACACGCCAAATTGAAGGGGCCCAACGCATGGTAGAAGGGCGGAACTTTGATATCCGCAAGCAGTTGTTAGATTACGATAAAGTAATGAATCAACAGCGTACCGCTATTTATGGAATTCGCAACGCTATTTTAGACGGAGAAAGCATGACGGCCCGTTCTAAAATGATGATGGAAGAAATTGTGGCGGATTTAGTGGAACAGTATTATCATCCGGAACATCCGCAGCGTTCTGATTTCGGTGCGTTAAATGTTGGCTTACGCAATTTCTTCCCGTTGCCGTTTGAATTGACGCTTGAAAACACAAAAGGCAAAAAACAAGAAGCGTTGATAGATGATGTAATGAAGCAAATTGAAGATTTGTACCAAGCCCGCTCTATTTATTTTGCTGAACAAGGTATTAATTTTAGCGAAATCGAGCGCATGCTTTTCTTACAGATTATTGATAATGCTTGGAAACAGAATTTGTATGAGCTGGACCAATTGCAAAACAGCGTTAGTTTACGGGGATATGCTCAAAAAGATCCGTTGATTGAATATCAAAAGGAATCTTACAAATTGTATTCTTCCATGCTCAACCGTGTGCGTGATTTGATGGTAAGTTATATTTTCCGTTTACAGCTGCCACCTCGTCGTACGGCGGCAGAACGGGCGCAAGATGCGGCAGCTAAAAATCC
>CACYBL010000140.1 GCA_902772695.1 uncultured Elusimicrobium sp. | reverse complement strand
GCGTATTTACGGTTTGTGCTTTGATACAAAAGATGAGTTAAATGCGTATATCAAACAGCAGGAAGAAGCGGCGAAGCGTGATCACCGCAAACTCGGTCCGGAGCTGGATTTGTTTAGCATTAACGATAATATTGGCCCAGGGCTTATTCTCATGCACCCCAAGGGCGGAATGCTACGCAAGGTTTTGGAAGATTGGATTAAAGACCAAAATTTAAAACGTGGATATGATTTGGTCGTCAGTCCGCACATTGCGCGCTACCACTTGTTTGAAATCAGCGGTCACGCGGGTTTTTATTCGGACAGCATGTTCCATCCGATGGAAATTGACGAAGAAAAATATCAAATCAAACCCATGAACTGTCCGTTCCATGTGGAAATTTACAAAACCCACTTGCGCAGTTACCGCGATTTACCCTTGCGCTTTAGCGAGTTAGGTACGGTGTACCGCTACGAACGCTCTGGCGCGCTTCACGGCTTGATGCGGGTGCGCGGTTTTACACAAGACGATGCGCACATTTTCTGCACGCCCGAACAAGTGGAAAGCGAAGTCAAACAAGCGTTTGAATATGCCAAACATATTTTCAAAACATTCGGGTTTGAAAAATATGCGGTGGAACTTTCCACGCGCGACCCCGAACACCCGGAGCATTTTACCGGTGATGTAAAAGAATGGGAACGCGCTGAAAACGCACTTAAAAAAGTGTTGGAAGAAAGCAATATCCCGTATACAACGCACGCCGGGGAAGCCGCTTTCTACGGGCCGAAAATTGATATCAAAGTAATGGACGCTATTGGCCGCTTGTGGCAATTGTCTACCATCCAATTTGATTTCAATTTGCCGGAACGTTTTGATTTGGAGTATGTCGCGCCAGAAGGACGCCAACGTCCCATCATGGTGCACCGGGCCATGTTTGGCAGTATTGAGCGATTTACCGGAGTAATTATTGAGCACTTTGCGGGTTGGTTTCCGTTGTGGCTGGCACCCGTGCAAGTGAAAATCTTGACGCTGACGGATGATCAAATTCCGTTTGCTAAAGAAGTGGCCGCACAGATGAGGGCCGCCGGATTGCGTCCGGAATTGGACACTCGGCCGGAAAAACTAGGCTTAAAAATCCGTGAGGCACATATGCAGCGTGTCCCGTATACAGCTATTATCGGTAAAAACGAGGCCCAGAACGGTACACTTACCTTGCGCTTAAAAGATGGCACTAATACCCAGCCTCTGAAAGTGGCCGAAGTAATTAGCCGCATGCAGGAAGAAGTAAAGACGTTTAGTTTAACTAACTTACTTAAGTAAACAGGAACAGAGGTATACATATGGACTGGGGTACACGTATCGTGGCCGCGGTTGTGGGAGGGATAGTTCCTTCCCTCGTGTCAGTGTTTATTCTGTTTGCTTTTTTTGTATTCGCTTTATTTACCACTCCGGTTGGAGGGGGCGAAATGGGGCCTGGCTTGGCCATCCCCTTTGTTCTTTTGGGGCTTATTGCGCTTGCAATCATCTTGTGGGGAATTTCGACGTTGATTTTGCTTGGGGCCGGATTTTCCTGGAAGTTGCTCTGGTGGATTACCGGAATAATGGGAGGATTGTGTTTCTTAATAAGTTTAGTTTTGTACAAGGGTTGGTAAACGATTGATGATAAAATATTCCCCGGTCTACCGCTGGGGAATATTTTATATTTAGTTATTGTGTAGTAAATAAAAAATTTAAAAAGCTTGACTTCGTTTTTTTTTGCTACCATCTCTCTATCTGGACCCGCGGAGGAATGTATATGGTAGAAAGAAATAGACGTACGAGGGGTTTTACACTCATAGAATTGTTGGTAGTGGTGTTAATTATCGGAATATTAGCCGCGGTAGCTCTTCCGCAATACCAATATGCAGTGGCACGGGCCAGATATAAACAAGTAGTTATCTTGGGGCGGGCTTTTCAAAAAGCCCAAAAAATATATTATTTGGCTAATGGAGAATATTCCCGTGATTGGGATGCTCTGTCTATTGATTTTCCTCCTCCTGAACGTACGGGATATACTTCGTATGGTTATTTAGCGTTATATTATTCTTGGGGGAGTTGCGCTTTTAGAACCAACGGCGCGAGTGTGGATATGCAATGTTATCCGGACAATGCGCCCACGTTGGGAATCAAATTGGATAGCAAAGATACTATGTTCTGCATTACCGGAACTGATCTTACATCAAGAAACAGCAAAATTTGCCGTTTGGATACGGGGAAAGATACTCCGGTTAGAGACGGACAATACAACTTATATTATTATTAAAGATGCCGAGCTCGGAATGCGCATAATAACGGATTTCATCCAAAATAAAACTCCCCGGGTTTATGGGCCCGGGGAGTTTTTTTAAAGATTTAATCCTACGGAATAGAATCCATAATTTTGCGCAATTCTTCTTCGCTTTTATCACGTACTTCTACCGTTTTTTCTTTGCCTTTATTGCCTTTGACAATAATGATGCTTTCTTCTTTGACATTAAAAAAATCAGATAGAAAAGTTTTCATAAGCGCGTTAGCCGGTTCGTCATCCACTTTTTTATTTTTTATTTTTACCCGTAGGACGCTGCCAATGCGGCTGATGACTTCGCTACGCCCGGCGGTAGGGATTAAACGCACTTTAATAATCATATATTCTCCTTTTAAGCAAATAGTTTGCTGCCAATTCGGGGCAGGGTGGACCCTGCTTTTATGGCTATTGTAAAATCTTCGCTCATTCCCAAGGACAGATACCGTTCTCCCCCTTGAGGGAAATCTTCGTCAAAAGCCTGTTTAATTGTTGTAAACAACATTTTCAATTCGTTAGCGGTTGCACCTTGCGGGGCGATAGCCATATATCCGCAAACCTTTAGATGATCTAATCGGCGTAACTGAAGGGTTAATTCCCGTGCTTTTTCAAGCGGTAAGCCGGATTGTGTATCCCGGTTGGTTAGTTTCACTTGTACCAACCCACGTAAAATTTTTCCTGCCGGTACATGCCGATTCACTAATTGGGCTGTTTCTAAATCATCTAACGAATCAATAAAATCAAAAAGTCGTGCGGCTTTGGCCGCTTTATTATGCTGCAAATGACCGATTAAGTGCTTAACCGTAGGGAATGCGGAAAATTCATCCTTCGTCCAACGGGAAAACGCTTGTTGTACGCGAGATTCTCCCACATGTTTAATCAACCCCTGTTTGAGAAAAAATAACACATCCGCATCTTGTGCGTACTTGGTAACAGCTAACAGGGTAACTTCTTGTAAACGGCGTTCTGCTTGATTACAAGCTGCTGCCAGGGCCGTTTGTACCTCGCGAAAATTTTGAAGGAGTTTTGCTTCCCTGGTCATAAAAAATCTCTTGACATATTATACAAAAATTTACTTAAATACGCCACAAAAACCGGAGTTTAGTCGGAGAGCGGATTGGCCGAGATAGACAAAATTTAATAAAATAACCCTATGCAAGCCGTTACACGTAAGGGAATGTGGTTAGTATCCGTGGCCAATGGGTTACTGCTTTTTGGCTACGGCCTTTCGTTGCCTTTTTTTACCATTTATTTGATTAGTCAGCGTCATTTGCCGCCTGCTATGGCTGGATTGGTTGTGGCCTTGGCAGGGCTTTCCCGTTGTGTATCAAGTGCAATTAGCGGAGAACTGGCCGATGCTTTTGGCCGTAAAAATGTCATGATGTGGGGATTGTTTTCTCAAATTGTGGCTATGTTTGCGTTGGGGCTATGTATTGAATTTGACGCGCAAGCAGGATGGATGTTGGTATGCTACTTTCTTACTACTTTTTTGGGAGCTTTTTTCCGCCCGGCGGCCAATGCGTGGGTAACTGATCATACTACCCCTAGGGAACGGGTGGAAGCATTTGGAATGATACGTATCGGGCTCAATATCGGGTGGGCTTTAGGGCCGGCGGTCGGTGGATTTTTAGTACGTTGCTCCTATAGTATGGCATTTTATTTCACGGCACTTCTATATGCAACAACAATTTTATATTTAGGTCGTTTGATTAAAGACCGTACTTCTCAGAGACGGAGCAATCGTTGGGGAGCGCGTAAGCCCAGTTTTGTAGCTATGCTTGGTGCCTTGAAGGATACCCGTTTGGCGCGTATTTGTCTGTATGTGGTGATGATTACGGCCGTTAATTCGCAATTGGTGGTGGGGTTGTCTATCCATTGTAAACAATATTTACAGATGCCTGAGTATTTTATTGGTTGGTTTTTTACGATCAACGGATTAGTAGTTGTTTTTTTGCAACAGTGGGCTTCCCGCATAATGGCCAAGATGCGGCTTTCTACGGCCATGCTTTGGGGATGCGCGTTGTATGCGGTAGGTTTTGGTTCTGTCGGGTTTTTTAGTTCATTTGCACCCATTGCAATAGGTGTGTTTCTGGCTGGGGTGGGGGAATTGATTGTATCCCCCGGAGAACAAACCTTAGTTTCCAATATCGCTTCACGCGAAACCCGCGGCCGGTATTTAGGTTTGTTAATGGTGTTTTACAATTTGGGTTCCGCTTTGGGATTTTTTACAGCAGGTTTATTGGGAGATTATGTGGCTCCCCATTATTTACCCGGCCCCTGGTTGATTATAGGTGCGGTAGCATTGATGGCCGGGATAGGATTTTGGCGGATGCGGTATTGCTTATCCGCTAGTGAGGACGGAAAACAAACTGCTCCTATCCCCATAAAAAAAGATACAATAACATTAAGTTGAGGTATATGATGAAAGGAATTATTTTCTGGTTACTTACGTTAATACTTGGTGGAGTGTTGGGGCTTGGATTAGAGAAACTGGCTACCTTTCTGCCTGACCAAATAGCTAGTGCCATTACGCGTGTGTATGGGATTGGAATTCATCCGTTGGCTTTACACATTACGTTGTGTGGATTAGTTGGGTTAGTTCTTGGATATTTGATTGTAGCTAAATTTGTACGAAAATAATATGTATATTGTGTTGGCGTCCAAATCTCCGCGTCGGATAGAACTGCTTAAAACATTGGGAATTAAATTTGACGTTATTCCTTCCCAGTGCGAAGAAAAAAGCACCAAAAAACGTCCGTCTATACGGGTAAAAGAATTGGCTATACAAAAAGCATTTGATGTCGCTCAAAAGTATCCCCGTGCCATTGTCATTGGGGCGGATACGTTGGTGTATTGTAAAGGGGAAATTATCGGAAAACCTAAAGATAAACAAGATGCGTTGCGTATTTTGCACAAACTGAATGGTGCGTGGCAACGTGTGTATACCGGCGTATGTATAATGAATTTGCAAACACAGAAAATGTTATTTGGGTGTGAGATTTCCCAGTGTAAGGCGCGTAAATTGTCTGATAAAGAACTGGCTCACTTAGCCGGTAAGCACATGGACAAAGCCGGAGCGTATGCCGTACAGGATAACGAGGACCCATTCATAGAGAAAATCGTAGGAAGTAAAACCAATGTGGTAGGGTTTCCGGTAGAATTTTTTAGCAAGTTATTTAAGGAGTTTTTAGCGTTATGACAAAAATAGATTTATTAGTAATTGGTGCAGGCCCTGCAGGGTGTAGTGCGGCTATTTACGCGGTGCGGGCCGGAATAAAAACGGTAATTGCCGGCGGAAGCGTGCCGGGAGGGCAACTGTTGCAAACAAACGAAATTGAAAACTATGCCGGATTTGTAAATCCGGTAGGTGGATTTGAAATGATGGATGCCATGCACAAACAATGTAAACGCTTAGGTGTAGAATTTACGTCTGATGAAGTGGTAAAAATTGAGGGCGAAAAGACGCCTTTTACCGTTACTTGTGCGGGCGGAAAAATCTACCAGGCCATGAGCGTGATTATTGCTACAGGTGCTAAAGCGCGTTGGCTCGGACTTCCCGAAGAAGAAAAATTACGCGGTAAAGGCGTTTCTGCCTGCGCCACGTGCGACGGATTTTTTATGCGCGGCAAAAATGTGTGCGTAGTGGGGGGAGGAAATACAGCGTTTGAAGATGCGCTTTTCCTGGCACAATTTTGCCCCAAAGTGTATTTAGTTCACCGCCGCGAAGGATTCCGCGCCGACCAAGTAACCGTAGAACAAGCGCGTAAAAACCCAAACATTGAATTTGTGTTAAACGTTGTACCGGAGAAAATTTTAGGGGAGGAAACCGTAACTGGGCTTCGTGTTAAACACGTGCAAACGGGTGAAATGAGAGACCTGGAAGTGTCCGGCGTGTTTGTAGCGATTGGAGCCGTGCCGCAAACGGGATTTTTGAAAGATTCTTTGGTGGCTTTGTCCGATACGGGGCTTGTGTTGGTGGATGACCGCACCCATACGACTATTGAAGGCATTTTTGCCGCGGGCGATTGTGCCGATAAATACTATCGTCAGGCAATTATTGCTGCCGGTTCGGGTGCTAAAGCCGGTATTGAGGCCGCTGCCTTCATCAATAAACACCGTTAAAAAGGTTGTTCCATTTTATAGGGCCTATACCCCCTGCGGTTAGGCCCTTTTTTGCCCTTATGGTAGGCCTTTTGGCCCTTGTGGCCCTATATCGTTTTTTGGGAAAATAAAAGGGATTAGTTAAATCGCGTCATCACAGATAATAGGAGTTAGAGAAAATGAAATTGAAGAAAGCCGTACTTGTTTTTTGTTGTTTAGTAGGTTGTTTGGGCGTTGCCAATGCGCAAGGTGGACGTGGAGCATTGAAAAACCCGGCTGTCAAAGAATTGTTTCGATGGTCGGATCGTCCGCCGGTAGAAGCAAATTCGTACATCGGGCATGTTCTACGGCAAACAGAATTGCCGTTTATAGGGAGCACTTCCGGATATGCACGTCGGGCCAAATGGGGGGAATGGATGACTACACTTTCCCCGAAAATCGCTAAACGACTCATCGCCCATCATATCGTGGAAGCCTCTTTCCCGGGCTATATCCCAGATTTTCTGCATGAATTCCGTGTATTTGAAGAAGAAAGCGACCTATCTTGGATGGGGGAATTGCCCAAAGCGTTACAAGCGTATGGCCCGGAAGCCCAGTTTGTGGGTGGATTTGTTCCTTCCCTTACAGAAGTCGTGGAGTTTTTAGAGCGACCCG
>CACYBL010000139.1 GCA_902772695.1 uncultured Elusimicrobium sp. | reverse complement strand
TTAAAAACGTGGGCGGAAACCATTAATTAATAGTAAACCTATCCGTTAATAAGCCCCCAGTGAACCCTTGCTGGGGGCTATTTTTATGGTTCTACTGGCCTTAAAGCGCCCAAGGGACTCATGCACTGGGACGGTTTTAACTTTCCGCTTGACTTGGAGTTAACTCCAACTGCTATAATATTTTTACAGGAGGAATTATGACCATTTCTGAAGTAAGCAAACGGTGTAACATTTCACCCGATACATTGCGCTACTATGAAAAAGCAGGGTTACTCTTGGATGTAAACCGTACGGCAGGCGGGATAAGAGATTACACGGAACAGGACTGTACACAGATAGAGTTCGTCAAATGTATGCGTAGCGCCGGCCTTTCCGTAGAAGTATTAAGAAAGTATTTTGAACTCTTTAAGCGGGGAAAACATACGCTTAAAGCCAGACGGGATTTGCTAGCCACCGAGCGTAAAGCTCTGCAAGAACGTTTTTTGGAGTTACAAGGTACGCTTAAACGGTTAGATTATAAAATCTCCGTTTACGACCAAGCAATTGCATCAAAAAACAAGGAACTTAAATTCTAGGAGAAAATATGATTAAAAAAATACTGGTTGTCTTGCTTGTATTGGCGGTTATCGGGGGTATTTGCGCTCTGGTGCATCAGTTAAAAGTTGCTTATAAGAATAAAAAAGAATTGGCTGTTTTTGCACAGGAAGAGCCCTTTACGGCTACCTTGGGCAAAGTGCTTGTTGTTTATTATTCTTGGACGGGACATACGCAAGATATTGCCCGGCAAATTGTCTCTCTTACCCAAGGAAACGAATATCGGATCCAAACCCAAGAGGAATTTAAGTCGTCTCCTGCCTTTTATGCGCGGGTGAAAAAGACTCTCAAAGCGAAAACTTATCCGCAATTAGCCGGGCAGTTACCTGACGTGAGCGAATACGACACAATCTTTGTAGGCGCCCCCGTGTGGTGGTACACGATGGCAACCCCCTTATATTCCTTTTTAGGCCAAATGGACTTTAAGGGAAAGAAAGTAATCCCGTTCTCTACTCAAGGCAGTAACCCCGGAACATTTTTAAAGGATTTTACCGCGAATGCCCAAAAGGCCCAGGTGGGCAATTATGCCAATTTTAATAATGTAGGTCCGGAATACGACAAGGCCGTACACAACAAAATTGTGCATTGGCTGAACAATTTATAGGAGGCAAAATGATTAAAAGAACACTTTTATTAGTTGTAACAGCAAGTTTGGTCACTATACCTTCTTGCGCTAAAAAAATACAGGAGAAGAAACTAATGGCAACCCCAAAAATCGTACAAACGGCAGGACGCACCCTGTTGGGTAATTTCGCGCCGGAATTTGCCCACTATAATGATGATGTATTATTCGGTGAAAACTGGAATAATACGGACCTAGACCTTAAAACACGCTCTCTCTTAACGGTCATTTCACTCATGTCACAAGGGATAACAGACTCCTCCCTTAAATATCACTTGCAAAATGCCAAAAACCACGGAGTAACAAAAGCAGAAATCGCCGCCGCTATTACCCATACGGCTTTTTATGCCGGTTGGCCCAAAGCGTGGGCTACTTTTAATTTGGCCAAAGAGGTATGGACGGATAAAGAACCTGCCTTGACGGAAAAAGATAAATATCAAAAAACTATTTTCTTCCCTGTCGGCAAAACAAATGATGATTACGCCAAATACTTTGTGGGACAAAGTTATCTGGCGCCGATTTCCACCGAACAAGTTACTTTTTATAACGTAACATTTGAGCCAAAATGTCGCAATAACTGGCATATCCACCACGCTACCAAAGGTGGCGGTCAAATGCTAGTAGCCGTTGGCGGACGTGGCTATTACCAAGAATGGGGCAAAGCACCCATAGAGATGAAACCGGGTGACGTCATCCATATCCCTGCCAACGTAAAACATTGGCACGGGGCCGCACCGGACAGTTGGTTTTCCCACTTGGCGTTTGAGTTAGCGGGTGAAAATACTTCCAACGAATGGTTGGAAGCAGTAACAGACGAAGAATACGGCAAATTAAAATAGGGAGCGTATATGGAACAAACATTTATTAAACTAAACGACGGTAATTTAATTCCGCAATTCGGTACAGGCGTATTCCAAGTACCGGATGGTAAAGAAACCCTGGACGTAGTTAAAAATGCACTGAATTTAGGCATTCGTCATATTGATACCGCCCATGCCTACCAAAATGAGCGTAGCGTAGGAAAAGCCGTTAAAGAGAGCGGTATAGTCCGGAAAGAAATTTGGATTACTACCAAACTATGGCCCAGTGAATACGGCGAAGGGATCACCTCACAAGCCATTGATAAGATGCTCAAACGCTTGGACACGGATTATATTGACTTACTCCTCTTACACCAACAAATTGGCGATTATTTGGGTGCTTGGAAAGATATGGAAAAAGCCGTAAAAGACGGACGCGTCAAATCCATTGGCCTAAGTAATTTTGAGTCCCACCGCCTAGAAGAAGTATTGGAACAAGCCACCATTTATCCGTCTGTTTTACAGGTAGAGTGCCACCCATACTATCAACAAAAAGAACTTAAAAAAAGAATCGCTAAGTACGGCACCGTTATAGAAAGTTGGTATCCCATCGGTCACGGAGATAAAGGCCTCATCCAAGAGCCGTTATTTACGCGCCTTGCTAAAAAGTACCACAAAACAAACGTGCAAATCATTTTGCGTTGGCACATACAGGAAGGGACCATTGTCTTCCCGCGCACGATGAATCCGGTGCATATGAAAGAAAACTTCGACATCTTTGATTTTGAACTGACTGCTGAGGAAATGAATGAAATTCGTGCGTTGGACAACGGCAAGCGTTTCTTTACCATGACCTTAGAAGAGCAAGAGCAAAACTTAGGTGCTTGGAAACCGGAAGATTAAATAAAAATGTGGACTATAAGAAGA
>CACYBL010000138.1 GCA_902772695.1 uncultured Elusimicrobium sp. | reverse complement strand
CTAAAAAATGTCACCGGGTGGGATCGAACCACCGACCTAGCGCTTATGAAACGCTCGCTCTAACCAGCTGAGCTACGGTGACGTAAAATTGATATATTTATTATAGCAAAACTAACTTATTGCGCGCAAATGATTTCTTATTCTCCGACGGAAAATTATTTTATCATAGAATAAACATTCAGCGTAGCAGGCACCCGGCCGCTTTTGGCAATTTCAAAATCTTTTTCCGCTAAAGCTTCTTCCCCCAACCGCAAGTAAGTGGCGCCTCTGGCATTGTACACATCTGCCGCCGGATACAAATTCAAAACAGAGGTATAATCTGTTATAGCTTCCTTATATTTCCCTTGCATAAAATATACTCCCGCACGCGAAAAGAAATTTTCCGGTTTGGCGGGTTGCAAACGTATAGCCATGTCTAATACTTTAAGGGCATTATCGTAGTCTCCTCGGGCAGCCAACACACTACCATAAGCCGTATACGTATCCGCTTGGTAGGGATTAACGGTCAAAACGTGTTCAAAATCCTGTTGGGCTAAATCGTAATGTCCGGCAAAAAAGTGGACAGCACCTCGGGAAGCATAGGCTTCTAAATTATTCGGATTTAGTAAAATCGCTTTATTGTACGCCGCTATAGATTTTTCCGAATTTCCATCCTGAAAGTAACCATCCCCCCGTAATGCATACTCCGCCGAAGTAGGAAGTGTCATACAACCGCCCAAACAAAATATCCCACTCAAAATAGCCATCATCTTTTTCATAATTCCTCCTACAAATTCTTTTTAGATTATACAATAATTCGTCTTTGTCTGTTGTTTTTAGAAATGCTAAAATAATGTCGTAGGTGGAATTATCACTAGATTGTATTAACAAAGGAATATGTTTCTGACAGTTTTATATACATCTGTTGTTTTGTTAGTGATGACTGGATTATGCTATATCGTCATGAAACGAAAAAGCAACGCGCTCATCGTACTTGTTTATCAAAAAATAGGAGACCCACCCAAACGCTGTTCTAATCCCAGGGAGTGGACGTCTGTGGCAGCACTAACTGCCCTTTTAGATCAACTTCAAAAACATGCTTTTTCCACGCTCTCTGTTGAACAAATCCGACAGGGCAATTTGCCTTCCAAATCGGTTTTCCTTGTTTTTTTGGATGGCTATCGTTCTTTCTACCAGAAAGTTTATCCGTTATTAGAAGCCAAACGAATGCACGCTTGTGTGTGCATCCCGACCGCGGCCATAGGTACATATAATCAATGGCAAAACCCACGTCAAGAACCCTGGCAGGACTTATTGACCCGACAAGAAGTGGAAGAACTATCTAAAAACCCACTCATTTGTATCGGAGCACAAGCGTTGCAGCGGGAAGACATAACACAACTTTCCCCCCAACAGGCATCTTATACTATACAAGAAAGCCTATGGCGTTTATCTCAAATAATATCCCGCCAGCCGGAAGTGTTGGCTATTTACCCGGCCAGACAATATTCAAAAAACACTGCTGAGTTATTATCCCACTTCCAAGGCCTAATTCTTACACCTAAAATCGGATTGAATTTTCCGCCTTTACAACACCTTAAAATATGTAGAGGTAATTCTATATTTACGAAGTGGATTTTGTGGAGAATGTGGTAAAAGAGCCGTTGTCTGATTAACAACGGTTTTTTTGATTTCATCCTTCTTTTAATGCTGAAAAATTAGGATATAGCGTATTGGTAAAGGTATTCATCTCGTCTTCGCCACCACGTATTTTAAGATTAACCGATAGCACATATACGTTTTCTTTCAGGATATCACGCCAATTATCGGGGAACTTAACAAAATCCTTGAAAGTCGTAATCAAGGGTAGACCGCCACGAGTAGCTTCAAAGGTACGCAAATGTTCCTCCGTATAATGTTGATGATCAGGAAAACGCCATTTTTGTTTCAGTTCAAGGCCCAGATTCGTTAAGGTATTTTCAAAGGTAACAGGATTGCCCAACGCACTAAAACAAGCAACTGGCCCTTGAATTTCTTCCAGGGGTACTTGTCGCGCCTGGCAAATATCCATATAGTACTGCGGTTGATGGTTACTTTCTAAAATTTGTACGCTTTGGTTATATAAACGTATTTCAGTTTTAATTTTTTCTAATTCTTCTTCACTTACCTGATTACAATGGGTTAACACAATTAAAGATGCTCTTTTCAGCCCGGTAATAGGCTCTCGCAGAATACCATATGGTAAAAGGTGTTGATTTCCAAATGGATTTTGGGCATCTATTAAAACGATATTAGCATCACGATTTAATTTATGGTGTTGCAAACCATCATCCAATAGAATTACCTGGCTCTTAAAACGGCGCAAGGCCTCCGTAGCTGCTTCTGCCCGGTTCGGTGAAATAACAATTGGCACTTTATATTGGCTCAAGACTCGGCTCATCATAAACGGCTCATCACCCGCCATCCGCCAATCAGCATCCGGATTATCAAATAAAACAACCGGTTTACCAACCTTTTGCCGGCGTTTATATCCACGAGAAACGATAGCTACCCGTACCCCAGCTTGTGCCAGCGTGGTCGCTGCCAATAGGACGGCCGTGGTTTTACCAGTACCGCCGACCGTGATATTGCCGATGCAAACCACCCGGGAATTGATATTTTTTACCGTTTTCCACCCGTTGGCATAGGCACTTTGATTTAACCGAACCAACAGACCATAAATCTTAGAAGCCCCCCACAATACAGCCCGACCGACGGAATATTGTTCCCATTTTTCTTTTGTTTTCACCAAATCCATACTATTTTCCTCATCTTCCGTTTACACAAAAACAATTTTATATATTTTACCATTTCCTACTCGTTTGAAAACCCCTTTCACGTAAAAGAAAATTGCTATAATGAAATTATGGCACAAGACCGTTTTCAAAAAACTCCTCTTCATTTTCTTCAATATGCGGGACTGAGGGCCCTTTGTCTTTTTTTGCGTCTGTTGCCTTACCGTCTAGCCGTTTGGCTTGGCGGAGCGGTTATGGCTCCTACCCATCTTATTCTACATAAACGTTTTGAACGCATGTCGCATGACATTCGTCTGGCTTTTCCGGATAAAACAGAAAATCAAATCCGCCAGATTGCCAAAGATTCGTGGCGCAACATGGGAACAATTATGGCCGAATTTATCCAATTATCGGCCATGTCCGTGGAACAATTCAAAATGCATTGCCGTATTGATGGAATAGAAAAAATTCATGCCCTGTACAACAAAACAGGAGGTATCATCCACATTGGTCATTTCACAAATTGGGAAGCTTTTGGATTAGCAGCCTCAGCTTACGGATTTGAAAAGGCCGTATTGGCCCAGCGGGTGGATAATCCATATGTGGATGAAGAAATCAATCGCTTACGTAATATATTTTCCGGTACTACTTTTTATAGCAATCACGAAGATAAACCCTTTTTCACTTGTCTGCGTTGGCTAAAAAAGAAAAAAATGTTAGGAATTCTCTTTGACCAAAACACTATCGCAAATGAAATTTGGCTTCCGTTTCTTGGGCGAACCGCCGCTTTTGCTCCCGTCACTGCTTTGCTAGCTATCAAAGCACAAGTACCGGTTATTCCGGTCAATGTGGAGCGTCAACCCGATGGCATGCTGGTATGCAAAGTATATGATCCCGTTTATCCGCCGACAACTTATACAGCGGCTAATGTGCGCATATTTACACGTACATTAGTTGATTATTACGAAACCTGGTTGCGGGAAAATCCGGCTTCTTGGTTATGGGCACACAACCGTTGGAAGAGAGAAGCAGAAGGTAATGCCTACCTCAAGAACCATCCGGAGGATAGCAATGTCAGTGTCCAATAAAGCTGTATTTTTTGACCGCGACGGAACCTTGATCTATGACTACGGTTACCTGTCGGATCCGGCAAAAGTACATCCGTACAAATGTGCTGTTAAAGCTCTTACTTCATTACAAAAAGCAGGTTACCATTTATTTATCGTTTCTAATCAATCCGGTATCGGACGCGGTTATTTCTCTGAAAATAAAGCTCATGCGGTCAATAAACAAATGTGCAAATTGCTCCGTCCTGTTGCCTTTGACGAGATTGTATTTTGTCCACATGCGCCGAACGAAAAATGTACATGCCGCAAACCGTTACCTAAACTTGGGATAAATTTGATCAAGAAATATCATCTGGATCCTACCCGTTCTTTTATGGTAGGAGATAAAAAATCCGATGTGGATTTCGGTCATGCTATTGGCTGTAAATCCATTTTAGTCAGAACAGCTAACGGTAACAAACATTTACAAAAATATCCGGATATGAAACCTGATTGCATTGCTAACAATTTATTAGCGGCAGCACGATTTATTTTACGAAAGGAATATATATGAAGAAACTAACGATATTGCTATTGACACTCACTATATTGAGTGGCTGTTTTAGTCATCGTCCGGCTAAAACATTAGAAGATAATCCGCTCCCCTCACAACCCATAGAAGAGGAACCGCTCTTGTCTCAAGCACCTCAACCCGCCCCGATCCCTGTTTCCAAGACGGTTTCTTCAAAACCATCCTCTGCCAACGAATCAGATATTGTTTCAGTTTCAGCTATCCCTAGCACTCCTGCTCCGGACAAACCCGTTTTTGAAGACGAACCAGCATTCCCGCTGGAAGGAAGAAACATCAGCCCTCTTTCACATTTTATCCCAGAGAAAGACGCTACGTTTGCTGCCCCTTGGCAGGGAGAACAATTAAAATACGGAATTTACTATTCCTTTGTTAAAGCAGGTACCGCTTTTATCAAAAATCGGGGTCTGGTTGATATAAACGGGCAAAAAGCCTATGTAATTCAGACTACAGCTTTTTCAGCCCCCGTCATAGATACGGTATTTAAGGTACGGGATATCAATTTATCTTGGTTGGATGCTCGGAATTTTTATTCATTGGGATATAGCCAAAGTTTACGTGAAGGAAACTATCGCCGGGATGAGTGGGTTACTTTTGATTACAAAACCAACACCTATAAAGGAGAATTATCCAAAAAATCGGGGACACGGGCCATTGCCGGCACGCTCACCAAACCCGTATTGGATATGCTAACTTCCCTTTATTTTGTACGCAGTCAAAATTTACGTAATGGACAAGATGTTATATTTGATATTATTAACCGGGAGGAGCAATATCCGCTTGTCGTGAAAATTGTCGGACGAGAAACCATCAAAACCCCTGCGGGGAAATTTAAGTGTGTTGTTGTGGAACCGCAATTTCGTGGAGAAGGAATTTTTGTTAGTAAAGGAAAAAATCTGAGAGTGTGGTTAACAGATGATGACCGTAAAATGCCGATAAAAATGAAAACGGAGGTATTTATCGGTAGTGTATCAGCAGAATTACTGGAATATAAACACAATTAAATATATAATGAATTATCCTTTTGTGGAGAAGCTTATGCAACCGAAAACTACTCGCTTGAAAACGATTTTGAAATCGTTTAAAGATAAAAAAATTATCGTTGTGGGTGATATTATGTTGGACCACTTTATTAAAGGGTCCGTTAGCCGCATCTCACCGGAAGCTCCCGTACCGGTGGTAGATGTAAAG
Organism: uncultured Elusimicrobium sp.; assembly: GCA_902772695.1. Classification (GTDB taxonomy): domain Bacteria; phylum Elusimicrobiota; class Elusimicrobia; order Elusimicrobiales; family Elusimicrobiaceae; genus Avelusimicrobium. Next base: position 1,629 of record CACYBL010000138.1, on the reverse strand, counting down.
AAAGAATTTTTTGTGGCCGGCGGGGCAGGCAATGTGGCTGTCAATTTGGCTGCTTTGGAAGCCAAACCGGTAATGATTTCTGTTGTTGGATCTGATTTAGGCGGTGAAATGCTCAAAGATTTCTTGCGTAAACGCAACGTAGATGTCAGTGCCATCTCCGAGGATCTTGATCGCCCGACTACTCAAAAGATCCGTGTTATGGCAGAACAACAACAAATTGTCCGTTTTGACAGGGAAAGCAAGAAAATCATTTCTCCCGCCATTGCAACTTCTTGTATGGATAGTTTTGAAAAAGCCATTCAGAATGCTCATGGAGTTATCCTCTCGGATTACGGCAAAGGAATGCTGAGTGATCACAATATAGAGAAAATTATCTCCCTTTGCCGCCAAAAGAATATTCCCGTGTGCGTAGATCCTAAAATTGATAATTTCAAAAAATACAAAAATATCACCTGCATGACCCCCAACACGAAAGAAGCCTGGGAGGGCGTAGGCCAATCCCCACAAGCCGGAGAAGAAGCCATTGAACGTTTGGGAAACAAAATTTTGAAAATGTTAAATGCAGATTCTATTTTGATTACCCGTAGTTCGGAAGGAATGAGTTTGTTTGAAAAAAATGCCAATCAACCTTATACCGTTCGCGCCACTGCACGAGAGGTGTATGATGTGACCGGTGCGGGAGATACAGTTATCTCGGTACTCACCTTGGCATTAGCAGCTAAAGCATCCCTAAAAGAAGCTGCCGTGTTGGCCAATTATGCCGCAGGTATTGTGGTAGAAAAATCAGGTACAGCGGTGGCAACCCGTCAAGAAATTGAAGGAGTGTTACCATGAACAATGTTCTAATTGTCATTCCGGCCAGATACGGATCATCACGTCTGCCGGGTAAAATTCTTAAACCTCTTTGTGGTAAACCGGTCATTCAGCATGTCTATGAAGCTTGTCAAAAAACAGGACTGGGTGATGTGTTGATTGCTACGGAATCTCCTATCGTGGTAGAAGCCGCAGCCACTTTCGGTGCAAAAGCTGTCCTGACCAGTGAAGCTTGTAAAAGTGGCACAGACCGGGTGTTTGAAGTGGCCAAAAACCGTACGGAACAATTCATTATCAATGTACAGGGAGATGAACCTTTTATCCAAACCAAAACCGTATTGTCCGTAGCAAATTTGCTCCAACAAGATCCGGCTTGTGATATCGCTACCGCCGCTTTTGCACGACCGGATACGGAAGAAGTAGATAATCCTAATATTGTTAAAGCTGTATTGGCTAAAGATGGGCGCGCCCTCTATTTTTCACGCTCACGCGTTCCATACAAACGGGAAAAAACAGCAGAAAATGTACGTATTCCTTATTGGCATCACTGCGGTATCTATGGATATCGTCGTGCGGCCTTGGAGCGATTTGTTAACTTGCCGGAGAGTCCTCTTGAAAAGTTAGAACGTCTAGAACAATTGCGTGCGTTGGAAGACGGTATGATTATTAAATGTACTGAAATACAGCCCTCCGGTCCGGCCATTGATACGGCTGAAGATTTAGCTAATGCCGAAGCATACTATTTGAAGCACAACATCCAATCTTAAAAATACAGCGTTTTTGTTAAAAAAGGAGAAAATATGTCTAAATTTATCG
>CACYBL010000137.1 GCA_902772695.1 uncultured Elusimicrobium sp. | reverse complement strand
GGAAGATGCAATTGCGCTGGCACAACCAAAAGTTTCAAATTTGGCATCCTCAATAACTTCCGTTTTCTTATTCACTTTAATCGTTAATCGCAGGGCATCCCCACATATTAAACTACCAACTTGGCCGGTCCCGTCAGCATTAGGCACCGCCCCCACATTACGCGGATTTTTAAAATGGTCCATTACTTTATCGGTATAATCCCACATAAGTCCCCCTTCCTTCTTTTTATATTATACCATTTGTAGCCGAAACAACATCCTTCCTCCCCTGCGCTATAAATTGCTACAATAGGGGTATGAAAATTTCTCAAGCTATTGTTTTTTACAACGAACAAAAACCCCAAAGCAAGCCCTTCGCTAACGAAGTTTGTGATTGGTTGGGGGCACATCAGATTAAAGCGCGGGCCATTACGTCCTTTGACAACCTATCCGGTATAGACCTCCTGATCTGCACGGGAGGAGACGGAGCTATGTTACGTTGTGCGCGCGAAGCCGTTCATTTTCATATCCCTATTTTGGGCATTAACTGTGGCTCGTTAGGGTTTTTAGCCGCTTGCGAACAGACAGATTTCCAAGAAGCGTTGTCCGACCTATTGGAAGGAAAATTTTCCATACAAGAACGAATTATGTTAGCCGTAGATATTCAGGATGAGGAAGGGAAAGTCCAACATTTACTCGCTTTGAATGATTGCGTTGTCCGCGCAGACAAACCGCGCGCTTTAACTGTGGAAGCCAATTTTAATACGCACTCTCTGCCTTCTTACTTCGGCGATGGAGTGCTTGTCTCCACTCCCACCGGTTCTACGGCGTATGCTTTAGCGGCAGGAGGGCCCATCGTAGCACCCGGTGTAGAAGGACTACTAGTTACTCCTATCTGCCCCCACTCACTTACCCAACGACCGTTGCTATTGCCTGCCAATGGGAAATTGACCCTGTGTCCGCAACTTAAAACTCCAATGGATGGAGCTTGTTTAAGTGTGGATGGGCAGATTAATCTTTCCTTACCGGCCGGGACCCGCGTACAAATTTCCAACAGCACCTTAAAGGCTAACTTCTTACTCAACCCCAAACGGGGATTTTTTACCATGCTGAATCGGAAATTGAATTGGGGAAGCCGCTAACATGTTAAAACATCTGCAGGTACACAACTTTGCCATTATTTCCGACTTATCACTTGATTTTTCCCAAGGACTTACCGTGTTCTCGGGAGAAACGGGGGCCGGTAAGTCCATTGTGATAGAGGCACTGGGTTTTGTACTTGGTTCCCGCGGTGATGTATCCGTCATCAAAGAAGGCGCTGAACGGATGAGTGTTGGGGCAGAATTTACCAGCACAGCATTACCCGCGGATATTCGTCAGGAATATCATCTCGTGGCCGATTGTTTTACTTTGCGCAGGGAATTAGATCGTAAGGGCAAAGGAAAAGCGTATTTAGATGGTCGCCTCGTCACCGTTTCCACGCTAGGGCGGTTGGGAAGTTTTTTAGTAGATTTCCACGGACAACACGAACACCAAAGTTTATTACATTCTTCCGTACACCTACATCTGTTGGATCAATTTGCCCAACACCCCAATTTATTACAACAAGTTCAAACCGCCTTTGCACACGAGCAAAATATCCGTGCGAAATTGGAAGCGTTACAATTAAGTGCACAAGAAAAAGAACGCTTATTGGATCTCTACTCTTATCAACTCAAAGAAATTGAAGAAACCCATCCGCAACCTGACGAGGATCTACAACTAGAACAATCGTTACCCAAACTTAAACACTCCGGGAAATTATTGGAATTGGCACAAGAGGCGTATGATGAATTGTATGAAACAGAAAACGCCGCTACCACACGTACCGCACGTACAGCCAAACTGCTAGCTTCCATGGCCGAACTAGATGACAATATAACCTCACTGGCCCAACAAGTCAACACCGCTTTGGCCTCATTGGAAGATGCGGCACAAACCTTGGGAATCTATAAAGAAGATATAGCTGTGGACCCCGAAGCATTGGACAAGCTGCTTACACGTCATGAGAAATTAAAACGACTAAAAGCCAAATACGGCCCCGAAATAAAAGATGTGTTAGCGACAGCCGAAGAATTGCGCACGAAAATCAAAAACTTACAACATGCCGAAGAGCACGAACAAGACTTAACTATGGAATTACAATCCTCTCACACTCAATTACTCAAATTTGCCCGTGCCTTGCATGATAAACGAATGATTGCAGCTGAAAAACTGGCTCGCTTAATTACGGAACAGATCCGGCCTTTGGGATTTAATCAAGTTAAGTTTTCCGTCGCAGTAGAAATGGATGAAGAAAATATCGGGCCAACCGGAGCAGACAAAGTAGAATTTTTGTTTTCCCCCAACCCGGGTCAGTCGCTTAGGCCGTTAAAAAATATTGCTTCCGGTGGGGAAATTTCCCGTGTTATGCTGGGGCTAAAAACCGTTCTTGCTCCAACGGTGCCCGTGATGGTTTTTGATGAAATAGATGCCGGCATCGGCGGAGAAACGGGCTTACTAGTCGGGCAAAAATTACATGATGCCGCCCAAGACAAACAAATTTTATGCGTTACGCATTTAGCACAAGTGGCAGCCCGGGCTGATTTTAATTTTCGCGTAGAAAAGAACGCAGATAAAAAATCCACTCACGTTTCTATAATTCCCCTTGGAAAAGAAGAACTTACCGTGGAAATTGCGCGCATGCTTGGCGGAAATTCTGCCAAAAATTCAGCTGCTTATACGCACGCAAAAGAATTATTAAAAGAGGCTCACCGTGTTTAATAAATTATTCCCGCACAGTTGGTTTAATTTATATACGCTAGCCATCATTAGCCGGATATTGTTTTACATAGCATTTATTGTGTGTATTTATGCCTCGATCCGCTTGGGTCTTTCTTTTATTCATGCTAGCCAAGAGAATATCGGTTTGCGCCCATTATATTTGGCCGCCTGTCTGCAAGGAGGATTATTCTGTTTAGTGACGGGCTCCCTTACACATCTCCTGGCAGCTTTATGGGATATGACCCATTTTAATACTTCCAAAAATTAAACGCCGCCCCCATTCTTTTGATACAATGTAGGGGTGGGGATTTTTCCCTATTTATATTTAAAGGAGTGAAACTATGTCTAACTGTTGCAAATGCACCAAATGGTTTCCGCACAATTGGCTGTGCTTAAAAGGATTATCCATTGTTTTTGTAGTCCTATTTTACTTGGCAGTTGCTTTTGCCATTTATCAGGCCATAGCAATCATCGCGCATCCCGGTTTGACCGGATCCATGATGTGGATGGCTTTAGTAGGTTATGTATTAACTGATTTAGCCGCCGCTTTGGGATTCTTAACGGTTGCTAAAATCTTAACAGCCATTCACAAAATCAAAAAAGCAGTCGCTCCGTGCTGCTGCGAGAACAAAAAAACTGAAGAAACCAAGTAATCACTTATAGGGCGTGCTTATGTGCGCCCTTTTTAATTATTTAATTAGGAAATCCGTATGAAAAAATGGACTCTTTTTCTTTTAGGTTGTGTGTGTGCCTATACTGTTTCGGCTGAAACACTTAAAATGAAGGATGGCACGCTTATCAGTGGTTCTATCTTATCTCAAACCCAATATACGCTTAATTTAGCAACTTCATACGGAAATATTACGTTAAACCAACGCGAAATTGAACAGATTTTGCCCGACAAACACCGCCTGATTTTAAAAGGGGGCACGCAACTGGTAGGCGTTATTTTGGATATGGACGAGTTCAATCTCAAACTTCAAACGGATGAAGGGGCTGTAGTTAATGTGGATATGCCGCAAATAGTCACTATTGAAGCCTACGATTATGACCGGGGAGAAACCGCCCAACAAGAATTTGTAGAAAAAAAGATAGAACAACAAGAACAAGCCCAACAGGATGCAGAACAAGCTGCCCAGCGTTCGGAGACCGCCGCCGGTGGACTCACTTTTGATTCAGATATTGACCAAGTGTTTGGAGCCAGAAAAGCCACCGTAGTAAACGGACAAGTTCAAACTCCTTCCGCTCAAGTAAAAACAGCCCCTGCAAAACCTTTAAGCGATGAGGAAGCTTTTTTGAAAAATGTAAAATCCGGTGCTATTTCCCAACAAGACTACGCTCAAGCCGCCAAACAAGAATTAGCCGCCACAAGGTCCTCTCCTAAAAAAGAACCTACCCAACCCGTTAAGCGTATTGAAAAGAATTTCTCTAAATATCTAGCTATACAAGTAGGCGCCATGCCGCTAGATTTACAAATTTCAGGTCCGATTTCCATTGGATCCAATACGGTGGATTTGGCGGAAAACAAACTGGATGCCGGTGGCACGAGCATTGCCGTATCCGGTAAGTTTCTCTGGCGCGTCAAAGAAAGCAATCTCTGGTTGGGGCCAACTTTAGCTTTTGCCAATATTGCCAACAATGATTTTTCTGTGCAAGACGGCATTAACACCTATGATATACACGCTAGCGGTAGTTTGCTTTCTCTTGGAGCCGCAGCTAATTATTACCTTAATCCTACCAGCCGTTGGTCTTGTTATTTAACCGCTTCTGCCCAATACGAAATGCTTTCGCTTAATTATCACGGCGACTACAACACTTCTTCGGGCCTGGTAAATTTTAGCAATTCCATCTCTTCCAACGGCCCCTCCGGTGCTGTCGGGATTGGTATAGAAACATGGGTGGACGATTTAATGGTTGGGTTAGAAGTACGGCAAGTGTTTGCCCCGCGCAAAGACGAACTCAAAAAATCAGCCGCTTCTAATACCGTCGTTCAAGCCCAACTCAGTTGGAAATTTTAATGAAAATACTGGCCCTGCCTAATGCATTAAAAGGCTCTCTATCCGCACGTAAGGCAGGGCAGATCTTTGAGCACGTATTATCCAAACACCATATCCTACGTACCTATCCGGTTTCTGATGGAGGCGACGGATTTCTTGATTTCTTCCAAAAATTGGATCCGCAAGCTCAAAAAATTTCTCTCACTGTCAAAAACGCCTTTTTACAATCCAAACGCACCTTTCTTTTACTATTATCCGACGGGAAAACCGCTATTATTGAAACGGCTAAAATCTGTGGCCTGGGAAACACCAAGCCAACGGAATTAGATCCTTTGGGGGCCTCCTCTTACGGGGTGGGGCAGGCCATATCTGCTGCTGTGGAACACGGAGCGAAAGTAATTTATATCGGATTAGGCGGAGTAGCCTGTAATGACGGCGGAGCCGGTATGGCTGCCGCGTGTGGAATGCAATTATTGGATAAAAAAAATCGTCCTCTGGCTTTGGGTGCCAAGCCTTTGCTTCAGCTACATACAATAAATCTACGAGTATTAAAAAAAAGATTTAGGGGTATTAAAATAATTGGAATAGCTGACGTCACAAACCCATTGCTAGGTCCATTGGGTTCGGCTCGTGTATTTGGCCCGCAAAAAGGAGCATCTCCCAAGCAAGTTCATCTACTAGAACGCGCATTGTCCTCCTGGAACGATTGCATAAAAAACGAAACAGGAAAAGATATGGCCCGCCTGCCTAGCGCAGGCGCTGCAGGCGCCATAGCGGCAGGATTATATGGTTGCTTTGGGGCCCAATTACTTTTAGGCACACAAAAGTTGTTTGAAAAAATTCATTTAGTTAAACAAATCCGGTGGGCAGATTTAATCCTTACGTGCGAAGGCAAACTGGATAAACAAACTTTCTACGGGAAAGCGCCGGGAACGCTGTTGACCTTAGCACATAAATACCATAAACCTGTACTATTTATCTGCGGACAGTTGGATGGAGCCATTTTCCGCACAGCGCACCCGTTACCGCGTCAAATAGTTGTCTTGTCTGACTTTGCCCCTACTATTCAGGAAGCCCAAACACATGCGGCCACCTACATCCGCCGTGCATTAAAACAGCTCCTGTAAGCCCCCATTTAAATTACACGCAACAATTCTTGCGGATGGGAAATCAAATAGGTGGGGCTGTATGACTCCAAAATCTCTCTACTGCGAAATCCCCATAAGACCCCGCAGGCCCGTACCTTGGCATTAGCTGCCGTCTGCATATCTGTTTCCGAATCGCCTACATACAATACCTCTGCCGGATCTACTTTGGCTTGTGTGAAAATATCTTGTACCACTGCGGGATGGGGTTTGATTGGATGTCCTTCTCGTTGGCCTAAAATAGAATAAAAAGGAACCTGCGGAAAAAAATGTTTTATCAAGCGCTCCGTAGCCAACTGATATTTATTAGAGGCCACTGCCATTTTTATTTTGCGGTGTTGTAATTGCCCAAGCAGTGCCACAATTCCATCATATGGTTGCGTATAATCCCATAGATGAGTTCCGTAGTAAATAAAAAAAGATTGTTTAATACGGGCAATATTTTCAGGTGTTTGTTGGCCAACCGGCAACGCTCGCATAAGCAATTTGACAACCCCGTTTCCCAGAAAGGATTGTATTTCTTCTCGAGTGCGCGTCGCAAATCCGCAACAAACCAACGCCGCATTAGCTGCGGCAGACAAATCTTCCAACGTGTTTAGTAAAGTTCCGTCTAAATCAAAAATAACCAGTTTCGTCATAACAAAAACCCGCCAACAGGCGGGCTCTTTTATAGATATTTCCTATAAAAATCAGCTAAGCGTTGTTTATATTCGTAACCGCCTATCTCAGCGCATTGATTATGTTTAGCTCCGGGCACCAACCATATTTCTTTGGGTTCTCCCGCCTGTTTGTACAACAGTTTGGCCTGCGCGGCAGGTACTAAATTATCATATCTTCCATGAATTAAAAATACCGGGCGCGGAGCAATTTTGGGAATATTGTATTTTGGACTAAACCGCTCCGGATTGACACCTAATTGCTTACGAATATAGTGCAAAACAATCGGCATCAATGG
>CACYBL010000136.1 GCA_902772695.1 uncultured Elusimicrobium sp. | reverse complement strand
GTGGCAGTATCTTCTACACTAAAAAAGGGAAGGCCTGTTTTAATTTTTCCGTCAGCTAAAGCGGTGATGGTAGCTTCGGTGGGCGTGGTAATGATGGTCACTACCAATGGACTGGCAGCTTTTTTTGTTAAAATATCTAGGTTAAACGAAACTAGTTTTTGCCCGGCTTTTACGGTTTCCCCTTGTTTGACAAAAGTTTGAAATCCTTCTCCTTTTAGGGAAACGCTTTCTATTCCCACATGAATCAACACTTCTAATTTCCCGTGGGTAATAACCAAAGCATGACAGGCTGAATTGATATTTGTTACGATCCCTTCCAGTGGAGCGAATACGGTTTGGCTTGTTGGCATAATAGCCATTCCGTTTCCTAGCATGTGTTGGCTAAAAACCGGATCCGGCACTTTTTCTAAGGGGACGATAACCCCATCCAGCGGACTAATTAAAGAAATTTTTGTAGGCATAAACTCTCCATAAGGGATTACTATTTTCATTATAGTATATCTTTGGCATTTGGGTATGGCTTTTGTTACGTAAAAAACCCCACCGGATAATCCGGTGGGGTGAGGGAAGAATTTATTTTTCTATGTGGAAAGATGAACTTGCCGAATGTGCCCCGTATTGTGGAGCGTACATGGATTGCGCTTGTGCCGGTAGTGCATGTAATTGTCCGGCTACGGTTGGACGCAATATGTAATGTAGGGTTACCGTACCGCGCGGTACCCAATTGATGAAGAAATGTGTAGCGGCATCTTTCACTTCGCGGTAAAAGGACAGATTTTGATAATCCCAACCGCTTAGCAATGCTTCACTTTCAAATCCGGCCGGTTTAGGATCTTGCAAAAGAACGTATTCAAAAGCACTGTCCGTATTTAAGGTCAGATGGACTTCTATCTCATCCCCCACTCGGACTTTGGTCAAATCGTCTATTGGTAAAAGTTTAGTTGTTTGACCCTGTTTTTGTCGTAAGAAATAGTTCCGTTCAACATTGATAACTCCCTTGGGGGAAGCATCTGCGTTGGCCGTCTGATATACCGCGCTAAGGGAGGCAAAATCAGTTTGCGGTCCCTGCTTGGTAATACGGGCGTTGGCGGTACTTTTATCAGCCGGGCTGTCGGTACGCACAAATTGCAAATCTTCTGTCCAATCCAAAGGTTCAAAAGTAAGTGCCCGGGTTTGGCCGCCCCATTGAATTTTGTAAGAAGATGGGGTGCTGAGTGCCCCTTTGGTTTTCATTATATCAAGCAATGTAAATACAGCTTGAGAAGCTGCTTTTGAATCCGTCCAATCGTTGACTTGCCGGTTAAAAAGCAACCATTGGGTAAGCGCATCAATTTTGTCCGATTGCGGCCTCATTTCTAACAAAGCCCGCAGGGTAACTGTTTGAGTGGTTAATGTGTCATTGTACCAAAGCCAACTCTGTGCTTCGGGAGCGAAATAAGCCCCGGTAAGCGGATCTTGTTTGAGACGTGAGAGTACCCGGTCTAAATACGAATTGGCTTTTACATCATCACCAAGACGGTGATAGATAACAGCTGCGTAAACTTGCCCTAGCGGAGTCATAAATTTAGCATATTTATCGGCATATTCTATCCACCGTTTGATATAGGGTTTAGCTTGGGATACTTCTTTCCATTCTCCCGGGAAAGAGGATAGTGTATAAGCTGCATAAAGTGCATAAGACACTGCTTGTACGGAACCTTGTGAATCTCGTCGCAATTGTTCCTCAATTTTCGGTAATACATACGCAAAAGCTTTTTTTGCGGATTGTTGCGGAATTTGGGCCTGATATGATAGTGCTTCTCCAAAAGAGCGCAACGCGTAAAGCGTTAAGTAGACATCATCCGGTCCACCGGCAAACCAACTGAAAGCTCCGTTTTTATTCTGAAATTTGGTGATATTCTTCATTTCTCTCTCTAATGCAGAAGAAACAATTTTATCATCAAATAAATTGATTAAATCGGCTTGTCGGACTTGTCTGCCTTGAGCTTGACGTAACCAGGGGGTTTGTTCCAACAACTGTAAGCGCAACGGGTCTGTTTCGTTCCAAGAGGGGGTAATTCCGGTACGTTTCGGTAATTTTTTGACAGCTTCTTTAAGTTGCGGATAAGCAGTATAAAATTGATTGACCACCGCCAACGGAACATAGCGGTTAAGTGAAGAGACTAAATCTTTATACGGAGAAGATAGCAAATTT
>CACYBL010000135.1 GCA_902772695.1 uncultured Elusimicrobium sp. | reverse complement strand
GTGTCAGGAATAATAATTCCCCCCTTCATCGTCTCTCTTTCAATGGGTTTCACGATTACACGGTCACCCAACGGTTTAATTTTTACTTCTGCCATATTCCATACACTCCTTACTAGTGGAATTAAATCAGGTTTGCTTAAGTAAAATGATATTAGCACTCGCTTAAGCATAATGCTAATTTAGCATATCTTTTGATAATTGTCAACCTTTTTATTTGAGTGCTAAAAAAGAAATTATTATTTCGACGAGAAAATGCTAATTTGCAGAGAAGAACCGTTTAACCCGTTGCTTCATGGTTAAGGGTTTGGGCGGTAGAATTTTAATCAACACGGCCGATATGTTATCTTGGCCGTCTTTTTCGTTAGATAAGCGTACTAACAATTTACACAGCTTGACGATTGGCATTTGCTCTCCGGAGCGTAAAATTTCAGCCATATCGGTTTCTCGCAGGCCTTTATACAATCCATCGGAACATAATAAGATAACATCCCCAATTTTAACCGGGAACTTAAGTAAATCGAACTCGATATTCTTCTTTATCCCCATGGCTCGCGTAAGTACATTTTGGATTTTGGAACGGTCTGCTTCGGCACGAGTAAGTAAGCCACGGCGTACCTGTTCGCTAGCTAGGGAGTGATCTGTAGTAATTTGTACGATATTGTTATCCCGAAATAAGTATAACCGGGAATCTCCGACGTGTACAGCAGTAGCACTGTCGTTATCAAAAATAACGCCGGTCATGGTGGTTCCCATCATCTTATAAATATCGGAAGATTGGGCTGTAGAATAAATAGCAATATTTGCCAAATTGGCAGCCATTAAAAGTTTACGTTCCGTAGGTTCCAATTTAGGCAAAAAAGTATCGGGGATTTTCAATTGTCCGTTGTTTACTTTACGTACGGTTTCGGCAAGGACGGACACGGCAATATTACTGGCTATTTCTCCTGCACTGTGCCCTCCCATTCCATCTGCTACAATGCCAAGCCCCAAGCCCGAAGAAATAAGAACATTATCTTCATTCTTTTCGCGAATTTTACCAATATCCGTTACAGCGGCAAACTCAATATCAAAGCTACTGCTCATAATTCATCTCCGCGTAAAATGGCTCCTGCGCAATTAAGTAGTCCTAAAGCACATAATAAGGTGATAAGGAAAAAATAGGCATCATTTTCTTGCGCGTTTTCATTGAAATTAGCAAGCGGAAAAGCAAGAGCCCATTTCCATATCCCCATTTGCATGTGTTGTTTTCCCCCCTGATAATAAGGAGCTAATAAATGTGCAAAAAGAGGAAGCGTCTCTTCCGTAAACACATTCGGAGTTGCCTTGCGGATACGAGGTTGTAGTTTTTCCACCACTTCCGATAAAGGCACATGAGAAAATTCATTCGAACGGTCTATGTTCCTGAACCGTGCTTGATCGGTAGAAAGACGTAATTGTTGGGACTCTGTCAAATCATCCGAGGATGCCATGGCTATGGAAGTTACTTCAACTCGGGACGCCAATGTATCCAGGGTTTTGTTCAACGATTTTGCTAATCCGGAAACAGTATAGATCCAAATTCCGGCAACGGCCACCAAAAACAAACAGAATGGCAATATGATACTGTCTTTATAAGAACGAGACATTAAATAATACGCCGCGCAAACACCACAGAACAAAGAGCTGTAAAAAAGCACCATAAAGAAAAAACTCTGACTATTTGGTGCAATAGAAAGGCGGGAGGATAAAAAGGACAAGGTGATACAAAAAAGCACTAAGGAAGCACCTAATATTCCTTTTGCAAAAGAACGGTTCAACGTCCAACAAATAGATAATCCCCAAGCAAGAGCTACTACTAGATAGCATAAGTAGTATTGGGATGAAAAAACAAATTGCGGAACATGAACAAGTTCCATGAAAGGTACCTGTGGGGTGAAAAATCCGGCCAAAAAAGAGACCATAGCCAAAGCCAAGAATGTAGTTGTGGAGTGGGCAAATGCTTTAAACATAGAAACAGCAAATATGCCAAGCAGAACCAATGCACATAACACAATCATAAGCATTTGGTTAGGAGCATACTCGGCCGCTGCAAAAGCTGACACAATATCATGTACCGCTCCTAAGTTGAGTGTAGCGTGTGGAGAGCAGGTATGTCCTAACGAATAAAAAGAATACACCACAATCGCTGCTACTACCGCAAACAAAGGTAAGAAAAGAAGTAAAGACCCGATCTTGTTAATTATCTGTTTTAAAAAATTTCCAGCTCCCCTTAATCCATGACTGGGAGTTCTTTGTATAGAAGTATACGCATCCATTGTTTTGGCATGCGAAACATCTTGCATTTGCACCGAAGTATCACGCCAAGATGTTGCCGGTGCAGGTTTTGTAGCGGGAGCTTTTTTCTGTGCCGGTCCATTAATTTGCGGCATCAGAATATTATGCTGAGTGGGAGGTGTAGTGTGGCGTTTACCAAAAGGGGTACGTTGCGTGTGCAACGTGGTGTTTAATTTATCTTCTTGCGAAATAGTTAGAGGCCCTTCTTCTCCCAAGTTAATTGCCCGTCCGGCATTGCCTGACTCTAAGCGTAACTGATCTTCCGCGCGCATTTTACGGAAATAAAGATAAGTTTCTTTGGCTGTTTGGAAACGGCTGTCCGGATTTTTACTCATTAGTTTCTGGATGGCCGGGCCCAACCAAGCCGGCAAATTTCTACGTAATTCACATGGGTTAGGTACCGGATTGCTGATGTGTTTTTGAATGATTTCTATGGTATTTTTCCCGTTATAAGGAAATTGTCCCGTTAACACATAATATAAGCTGGCGCCGACTGAATATAAGTCCGCGCGGATATCTAAATTTTGTCCTAACGCCTGTTCGGGGGCGATAAAATAGGCGGTTCCCGCCAACTCGGTAGTTTTGGTAGAAGTAGTTTTGTTAACTTTTTTGGCAATACCGAAGTCTACCAGTTTGGCCTGCCCTTGTGGGGTTACTAAAATGTTGGAAGGTTTAATATCTCTGTGGATGATTCCTTTTTCGTGAGCGGCCTCCAACCCTTGCAGAACACCATCAAATAAATCAAGAACTTTTCCTACCTCAAGTACCTTGTTTTTTTTGAGTAAGGCCGAAAGAGTTTGCCCTTCCACAAAAGACATTACAATAAAGTAATACCCTTTTTCTTTGCCAACGTTGTATACGTTTACAATGTTAGGATGGTCTACCTCCGCAATAGCTCGGGCTTCAGTTAAAAATAATTCAATGGCTTTTCTATCGGTAGATAAAGAAGGACTTAAAATTTTTACACAAACAATACGATTTAACGCTTTGTGTCTTGCACGGTAAACGGCCCCCATGCCGCCTTCAGCGGTTTTCTCCAAAATTTCGCAACCGGATATAACTTGCCCGACTAAAGAAGGTGTTTCGCTCATAAAGTGTTCCGTATCAATATGGGGTAAATGTAAAACCTCTTGATTTTACAGTTCTCAACCATTACAATATAACTAGTAACATCATACCATATTTTAGAGATTTGCAACAGAGGCCGTTTGAAAATCGGCGGAGGAACGATATGGGAGAAAGTAGCTTTACTGTACTGCGAGATATTGGATCTTTGCCTTTGACGGAAAACGAAGAAATTCGCTTTAGTATTGATGTATATCGCGGGTTTCGTTATGTGTCTGTTCGTAGATATTTGCAAACGGATGGTTT
>CACYBL010000134.1 GCA_902772695.1 uncultured Elusimicrobium sp. | reverse complement strand
CGTATGCGTGCCCGACGGTTGGCCAGCGAGCTTAAAAAGCAGGGAAAAGAGTTGGGATTAATTGTCATTGATTATCTGCAACTCATTCGCGGTGGAGAACGCCGTATTGAAAGTCGTCAACAAGAAGTGTCAGAAATTTCCCGCATGCTTAAAGATTTAGCACGTACGCTCAACGTCCCGGTAGTGGCGCTCTCCCAATTAAGCCGTAAAAATGAAGATAAGGCCCGCACGGACAATAGACCGCTTTTATCCGATTTGCGTGAATCCGGTTCTATTGAACAGGATGCCGACGTGGTAGCTTTAATTCATCGCGATTGGTATTACAAACGGGAAGATGAATCATTGAAAAATAAGGCTACATTGATTATTGCCAAACAGCGTAACGGACCGGTGGGTGATATTGATTTAGCCTTTTTTGGTGAATATGCATTGTTTACTAATCCAGCGCCGGAGCATATGGAAGTCGCCCAGCAAGCCGGAGGAAATACGGAGTTAATACCGGAGTAACGCATGACGATACCACTTTTGCGCCCCACGGTTGCTGAAGTAGATTTAACCAAATTGGTTGCCAATTTGGCGCGGGTGCGTGGCACAGTAAAAGAAGGAGTACGCTTGCTGACCTTGGTAAAAGCCAATGCGTATGGCCATGGCGCGGTGCCTATCAGCCAATTTTTGCAAGAAGAAAAGCTATGTGAATTTTTAGGAGTGGCATCCGTAGAAGAAGGATTGCAATTGCGTCAAGCCGGGGTAACACTACCGGTGTTGGTATTAGGAAGTATTTATCCATTTGAAGCTTTTGAATATGCTATCAAAAACAAGTTGGCGGTTACCATTGCCAGTTTAGAGGCCGCACAAGCCGTATGCCGAATTGCCGAAAAGATGGGACAAAAGGCCTTGTGTCATGTAAAACAAGATACAGGTATGGGGCGTATCGGCACGCGGCGGGGTAAAGTGATGGATGTGTTGGAGTCGCTGTCCAAAAATCCGTATGTAATTTTAGATGGTTTATACACGCATTTATCCAGCGTGGAAACAGATCCGGCTTTTACGGAAGAGCAGATCGGCTATTACCGGGATACATTAACCAATATGCAATTACGCGGTATCCGTGTTAATTATCGTCACGTGGCGGCCTCAACGGCGATTCACGCCCGCCCGGATGCACACTACGATATGGTACGCCCCGGACATAGTGCTTATGGATTGGAAACCGGATATGAACCTATACTGTCGTTAAAGACACGGGTCGTATATGTTAAGGATATTGCTGCCGGAGCAAGTGTTAGTTATGGGCGTAGCTTTATAGCTCCCAAACCTATGAAGGTGGCTACTTTGCCGCTAGGATACGGAGATGGATATTTGCGTGCGCTATCCAACAAAGCCGATGTACTTATCAAAGGCAAGCGTTGCCGGGTATTAGGTAATATTACCATGGATATGATGATGGTGGATATTACGGATGTGCCGGCTGTATCTGTAGGAGAGGAAGTGGTGGCAGTAGGTTGCCAGGGACAAGAAAAAATAACTTTGGCCGAACTGGCACAGAAAGCCGGTACGATTGATTATGAATTGTGCACGTTGCTGGCAGCACGTGTACCGAGGATCTATAAAAAATAATGTTTACATCTATCGGAAAATATATGATGAATTTATTTCGCCAAGTGGGCGGTAGTGCCCAAATGGTGCGTTCGTCTATATTTTGGTTGTTTCATTCTCGCTTTGAATTTCACCAGGCGGTAGAACAAAGTGTAACTATCGGGGTGGAATCTTTTGGAGTCACTGCGCTGACCAGCTTGTTTACCGGAATGGTTCTTGCATTGCAAGCTGGTAATACAATAGGAAACATTTTTGGTGATCCGATTTTTGTAGGTACGATAGTGGCTTTTTCACTAATCCGTGAATTGGGCCCGGTATTAACAGGGGTTGTTATTTCCGGCAGAGCCGGTGCGGCGGTAACGGCGCAAATCGGTACTATGGCAGTAACTGAACAAATAGATGCCCTCTATACCTTGGGGACGAATCCCATTCGTTACCTGGTCATTCCACGGATGTTTGGTTTTATCTTAACCGTGCCGATTTTGACTTTGTTTTCCAATTTGTTTGGGGTAATCGGTGGTTATTTGGTAGCTGTTTATGCGTTGGGCGTACCCGGTGAAGTGTACTTTACGGATATTACTACTTTTATGGGTGTGGGTGATTTTATGCATGGGTTTATTAAATCATTCATTTTTGCATTTATGATTGGTACGGTTTGTTGTTATAAAGGAATTAGTACGCGTGGTGGGGCGGAGGGAGTAGGAAAATCTACTACCGGGGCGGTGGTTACCACTATTGTGTTAATCTTGGTATTGGATTATTTCTTAACGGCTATTTTGACCGCATTTGGAATTTAGAGTATGATTGAAATCCGTAACTTGCAAAAAAATTTTGGCGAAAAACAAGTGCTTAAAAATGTCAATCTTACAATTGAAGATGGCAAAGTAACTTGTATCTTGGGTGGATCCGGCTGTGGGAAAAGTACCCTCATCAAATGCATGATCCGTTTGGAAGACGCCACGAGTGGCCAAATTTTGGTAGATGGTAAGGATATTACCCAAATTAAAAGTGAAATTAAAATGGCGGCAATCCGCCGTCATTTCGGGTATCTGTTCCAAGAAGGTGCGCTATTTGATTCTATGACGGTGGGGGAAAATGTGTCATTTGGACTCAAGTATTTAACAGATGTTCCTCCCGGGGATTACGCAAAAGTTATTCGCGAAAAATTAGCGTTGGTAGGACTTAAAGAAGAAGTAGCCAATCTCAACCCCAGTGAGCTTTCCGGCGGTATGAAGAAACGTGTGTCGTTGGCCCGGGTATTGGCCATCAATCCCAAAGTGATTTTATATGATGAACCGACTACCGGGTTAGATCCGATTATGTCGGATATTATTAGCGATTTGGTGTTGGACCTTAAAGCCAAATTAGGGGTTACTTCCGTTGTGATTACACATGATATGCACTCTGCGTTTAAGATTGCAGATAAAATCGCTTTTTTATATGAAGGAAAAATTTTGCTTTATGGCACTCCGGAGGAATTCCGGCACACAGATAACCCGTACGTAAAACAATTCGTGACGGGTTCCAGCCAGGGGCCAATTCAAATGAAACTCATGCGGGAATAGCCGCTGAAATTTATATACAAAGGATAAAACCAATGAAAGCAGAAACAAAATTAGGTATTTTCACGGTGTTGGGGATAGCAGTGTTTGGTTTTTCGCTCTATTTTTTAGGGGGACTTTCCGTTACGCGTACATATGATTTAAAAGTACGGTTTACAGATGTTTCCGGGTTGCCGGTCAAAGCGCCGGTCAAACTTTCCGGGGTGGAAGTGGGGAAAGTAAAACAAATCAAAATAGAGAGCGGAGATGTAATTGTCGTTACGGAAATTAATCGGGATATTCCGATTCACCGCGGGGCACAATTTTCAGTAGTGATGACGGGTATTATCGGATCTAAATACCTTAAAATAGTACAAGGCGATCCTAATGCTGCCACCTATAAAAATGGTGATTATTTGGATGGTGTCAATGAATTGCCGCTAGATGTGATGATGACACAAACTATGTCCAGTATCAAAGAATTTGTGGATAGTGTAAATAACCAAGGGGCTTTTGGCGCACAATTGAATAATACCATGGCGGAAATCCGTCAGCTTTCCACTAATTTAAATCAAATGGTAGCGGCGTTGCGTCCGTATATGACGCGTACCATGGAGAATTTAGATTCTGCCAGTCTACGGTTGAACGATTTGATGGCCAAGGCCGATGCCCTAATTACCAGTATTAACGAAGGGGAAGGCGTGATCGGCAGTTTAATTAAAGATCCTCAAATGCAGCAAGAAGTAAAAGAAAGTGTGAGTGATTTGAAAACTACTATGGCAGAGGTAAAGACTTTTGTAGGGAAGATGAGTCGTTTCCAAGTGTATTGGGATTATGATTTCTTCTATATGCCGCAAGCCCGTGTATCATCCAGTGACTTGGCCTTGGAAATCTACCCATCCAGCGGATATACTTTTTATCGGATCGGGATGGCTAACTTAGGGAACGAAGATGACCGATTGGATAATAAGGATTATTTAGAGCGAAATAAAATTGATGCCCGACTAGGGTTGTATAATGATTGGGCAAAGATTTCAGCAGGGCTCATCCGCGGTGGCGGCGGTGTAGCGTTGGAAGTTAAACCGTTTAAAAATACAGAATTTTTGGAACGTTTTACATTGGCAGGCGAATTGTACGATTGGGGACGTGACCGAATGATCAACGGGCGTAATTTCAACAAGCCCAATTTGAGTTATGGCGTGGATTTCCGTTTTAATCGATATTTCTCAGCGGGAGCTTGGGTACGTGATGCGTTGGAGACAAATGATTTTGCCGTGAAGGCCAATTTGTCATTTAATGACCAAGATATTGCATCTTTCTTTGGTCTGGCCGCAATGGCCGGAAGATAGAATATGAAATTCAAGACAGTTTTCGTATGCCAAAAGTGTGGCTTTGAATCTCTGAAATGGGTCGGTAAATGCCCGGAATGTGGAGAGTGGAATTCGTTAGTGGAGGAAGTTAAAGCGCAAGAAAGTAAAAAAACTTCGGTGCGCACCCGTAGTTTTACGGATTTTTCTTCCGAGGTTGTTAAGCTTTCCGAAAGTAAGGCAGCTCATGAGGACCGCATCCCCACACATATAGACGAATTTGACCGTTTGTTAGGGGGAGGACTTGTCCGAGGGCAATTAACGCTGTTGGCCGGTGCCCCGGGAATTGGCAAATCTACTTTGATGCTTCAAGTGGCGGCTGCACTTTCTAAAAACTATAAGGTTTTGTATATTTCCGGGGAAGAAAGTGTCAACCAAATTTCCGGACGCGCACAACGTTTGGGTGTGAAAGGAGACAATATTTTTCTCCATTGTGAAACGGATATCCAAAAAATTGTGGAATCGGTTTCTAACGTAAATCCCGAAGTGCTGATTTTAGATTCCATCCAAACAGTATATCATCCGGAGTTTACTTCTTCTGCCGGTACAGTGGCGCAAGTGCGCGAATGCACCAGCGAACTCGTGCGTCTGTGCAAACCCAAGGGTATTATGACGTTTGTACTCGGACACGTAACCAAAGATGGTGAATTGGCCGGGCCAAAAATTTTGGAACACATGGTGGATTGTGTGTTGTATTTTGATACGGAAAAAGATAACGTTTTACGCCTCCTGCGTCCACACAAAAACCGTTTCGGCTCTACGGATGAAATCGGACTTTTTCGCATGACGCAGCAAGGGCTTGTATCGGTAGAAAATGCCAATGAGTTTTTTGCAGAAACCTCACGTGAACGTGCGCTAAAGGGCCGGGCTTATTCGCTTTCTTTAGAGGGGTCTCGTCCGCTTTTGACCGAAGTGCAAGCGCTCGTTTCTCCTACGCGCTTCCCGTATCCGCGTCGTGTGGCAACAGGCGTAGATTTGAACCGCTGTTTAATGTTATTTGCCGCATTAGAAAAACATATTGGCTTGCCGTTGGATAACAAAGATATTTTTGTCAGTTTGGCCGGCGGCGTAAAGCTCAAAGACCCCGCGCTTGATTTGGCTATTTGTGCGGCAGTTGTGAGCTCATGTAAAGATATTCCGCTTTCACATGATTGTGTATTTATAGCCGAAGTCGGTATTTTAGGCCAAGTGGCTAAAGTGCCGCGCGTGGATCGTCGGTTGGATGAAGCACGGCGGTTGGGCTTTAAGAAAGCGTTTTGTGCTCCGGTCAGCACGCAAGAGAAATCCAAATTAAAAGATTTATCGGTAATAGAAATTACAGATTTGAACGGTTTGTCCTTAAAACTAAAATAAATAAAAAACAGGGAAATATTTCCATGGATTAACCTTTTAGTTGATAATGCTCTCGGTGACCGCAAAGTCTTGACACACCGATTTAAGACGTTTTTTAGCGTATTGGACAAAATAATGCTCAGGAAGCGCGTAATCAATCCAAATTTAATTGCCTGTATAGAATAGAGTCAGGTGCTCTTTGCGAGAATGTGAATTGATTTTTCGCGCGCGTTCTAATAAAAGATGCAAACCCCTTCATAAAGTGCTAAAATATAAAAGACTTTATAAGGGGATTTTTTAATCCCTATTTTGGGAGGATGTATGCCAATTTGGATTTTTCGTATAGCTACTTTAGTGGCATTTGCTTTTCTTACCTACAATTTTATCAAACCGGATTGGATGACCACGTTGGGCGGTTTATTATGCGGTGCGATTGTTGTAGCGGGCGAAGTCTTATTCAAGCGTTTACGTTTGATTAAAATCATGATTGCCTGTACAGGGCTCTTGATGGGCTACATGTTGTTTGTGTTATTGGATTATGGGATTGTCCGTTTCGATTTCCCAGGTGCCCAGGGGTGGTGGGAAATATATGCCTATAAAGTGGAAATTGCTTTGCTTGTTTTTGGAGTGCTGGCCAGTATTTGGAAATCGCGTGACTTGGAAGGTTTATCTTATACCGGACATCATCTGAAAATTGCTGATATTACTTCGTTGATGGATGGACGTATTATTGATCTGTGTGAAATTAATTTTTTACCGGGTGTGATTGTTTTGCCTGTATTTGTGTTAGATGAACTTAACAAAATGGCATCCTCCAACGATCCATTGGAACGTGCCAAAGGCCGGCGCGGATTAGATGTGGCAGCCCGTTTGCAAGAATTGAAAGAAATTACCGTGCGCATTACTAACAAAACGCCTAAAGCGGCCACCATGGAAGAACGTGTGGTTAAATTGGCTAAAAGTTTTGATGCTGAAGTTGTGACGTTGGATTTTAATGTCAACAAAGCAGCTGTATTACAAAATGTAATTGCCTTAAATATCGCTGATTTGGCCACGGCTTTAAAACCGGTTGTATTACCGGGGGAAAGCATGTCTTTGTTTATTATGAAAGACGGCAAAGAAAAAGAGCAAGGTATTGGCTACTTGGATGATGGAACGATGGTTGTTGTAGAAGATGGTCGGAAGCACATTGGCAAACGAGTGGAAGTGTCCGTTTACTCCTTGCTACAGACATCTTCGGGTCGGATGATTTTCGCAAAAATAAAATAATTTATGATCAAAGAGATGGGTTTTTCGTCAGTAGTTATAGTGGCGGGAGGAAGCGGTAGCCGTATGGGACGGCCAAAACAACTCTTGCCTTTGTGCGGGAAACCCATACTTGTTCATACCATTGAAGCTTTTAAGCAAGTGCCATTTGTACGGCAGATTGTAGTTGTGACACCGGAACAAAACCGACCGGTGGTAGAAAAGTATTTTTCAGGGCTTACTTTTGTTAACCCGGGGCCGACGCGGTTAGAATCTGTTAAAAATGGGGTTGCCTGTGTGGATTCGGCTGCTCAAATTGTTGCCGTTCATGATGGTGCGCGCCCGTTAGTTAATCCTGCTCATATTACTGCTTGTTTGGAAGCGGCGCAAACTTATGGGGCAGCTGTTTTGGCTGTGCCGGTAAAAGATACCGTCAAGATAGGAAAAGAAGATTTTGTCGGACAAACGTTGGATCGTAATACCTTGTGGGCGGCGCAAACTCCGCAGGCGTATCAACGAGAAATCTTACAACGTGCGTTGGAAAAATTTGGAGCCGAGAAAGATGCAACTGACGAATCCCAATTAGTGGAAAGAATGGGAGTAAAAGTACGGTTGGTAAAGGCCGATTATAAGAATAATAAAATTACCACACCGGAAGATTTAATTTTTGCGGAGGCGTTGATGAACAAGAATACGGTGTATCGTACCGGATTAGGGTTTGATTTGCATCGTTTGGAGGCCGGACGTAAATTATTTATTGGCGGAGCAGAAATTGCCCATTCAAAAGGTTTTTTGGGACATAGCGACGGAGATGTAGTGTTGCATGCTATTTGTGATGCTTTGTTGGGGGCAATATGTGCAGGCGAAATTGGCATTTTGTTTCCGCCAACTGATCCTTCCATAAAGGGCATTTGTAGTGTGGATATTGCTAAAAAAGTATTGGAAGTTTTACACGCACACCGTGCGGAAATTGACCATATAGATGCCACGCTGATAACCGAAGAACCAAAAATCAAGCCTCATTACGAAGTTATTCGGAAGAGTCTAGCGCGTGTGTTTGAAATCCCTTTAGAACAAGTTAGTTTTAAATCTAAAAGCCATGAAAAAGTAGGCGAGATCGGTCGTGGTGAAGCGGCCATGTGCCAGGCCGTGGCTACTGTTAAAATAAATAGTGAGGAATAAATATGAAATGTCGTTTAGTAGGTATTTGTTTGTTAGGAGTTTTACTTTGTGCGTGCGGGGCTAGTACTTCCTACAGTTCTCGCAAGAAAGTAACACAGGGTATTGATTATTCTCATTATGGCCAAAACGAAGCTTATTATGAATTTTCTTCTTCTTTACCTTTGCAGGAGGGCAGCAATCCTTTTGTGGATCGGTTGACCACTGCTGAACAGTCTGCTTCTTCGACGGAAGAGATACTGGGAGAAGATGAAGATTTTATTTCGGAAAATTTAACAAGCTCTTATCACACGTATGGGGATGTGGTTGTGACCGTGGCTTCGCGTAAATTTGAGTTAGGTAAAGCAGCTACCAGCCGGGATATGGCGACACTGATGAAATCTGTTAATACCGGATATGCTAAGGCACTTCGTGCCTATCAACCCAGTGGCTTTACTTATTCCGTGAGCAGTGTGGGTGCTATTAACCCGCTGTCCGATGTACAAGTGCAATGCCGTATGAGCGAACGTTCCGCCAATGATAGTGGGCAAAAGGCATGCGCTTTGTTTTTCAATACCATTCGTACGACGTATCTTAACTTGAAAGAGGCTCGCTCATGATGTATTTATATAATACGGCTACTCATCAAAAAGACAAATTTATTCCGCAAGATATCAAACGCGTTACGATGTATTGCTGTGGACCGACTGTCTATAATTTCGCCCATATCGGCAATTTACGCACGTATATTTTTGAAGATATTCTGTCTCGTACCCTGCGATTATATTATCCGCTTGTTCATGTAATGAATGTAACGGATGTGGGGCATTTAGTTTCGGATGCTGATGACGGAGAGGATAAAATGGAACTTGGTGCCGCACGGGAAGGTAAAAGTGCGTGGGATATTGCCAAATTTTACGAAGAAAAATTTTGGCAAGACTATGACACATTGCATTGTACACGGCCGAATATTGTCAGCCGTGCCACCGAACACATTGCGCAGATGATTGCTCTTGTCAAAACTTTGGAAGACAAAGGATATACCTACCGTACTTCCGACGGGATTTATTACGATACTTCTAAATTTGCCCGTTATGATACGCTGGTAGGGCATGCGCGGATATCCGGTTTGCAGGGCGGAGCGCGCGTGGAAATGAGTGATGAAAAGCGCCATCCGACGGATTTTGCTTTATGGAAATTCTCTCCTAAAGATAAAAAACGTCAGATGGAGTGGAACAGCCCCTGGGGAATTGGTTTCCCGGGGTGGCATATTGAATGTTCCGCCATGGCTATGCAATACTTGGGTAATACTTTGGATATCCATTGTGGAGGAATTGATCACGTAACAATTCATCACACCAACGAGATAGCTCAGAGCGAGGCCGCTACCGGGCAGAAATATGTCAATTATTGGTTGCACGGGGAGTTTTTGATTCTACGTTCCGGTAAAATGTCTAAATCCGGAGGCACGTTTGTCACACTGGATGTACTCAAACAAAAAGGATACGATCCTTTGGCTTACCGGTATTTATGTTTGAGTGCACATTACCGTACCCAATTGGAATTTTCGTACGAAAGTTTGGATAGTGCAGCAAAGAGTTTGAAAAATCTGCGTGCGTTGGCAGAACAAATTGCCCAAGAAACTTCTCGTACCGCAACGGAAACCGCAAACAGCCGTTTGTGGAAGGATAAATTTATTGCTGCTTTATCAGATGATTTAAACGCTCCTAAAGCGTTGGCATTAACCTGGGAAGTCTTGCGTAACGGAGAGTTAACCGCGGCGGAAAAATGGGATTTTTTGCAATTAGCGGATAGTATCTTATCATTGGATTTATTAAAGGAACATACGCCGGTTCAAACCGAACTTCCGCCGCAGGTACAAGATTTGCTAAGCAAACGAGCTGCCGCTCGCCAAGCGAAGGATTGGAAAAAGTCTGACGAATTACGTGATGCTATCGCCCAAGCTGGTTACATTGTGAAAGATACGCCACAAGGCCAACAAACGGAGAAAAAATAAATATGAAACTAAAGATTCCTGCTGCATTTTTGCGCCGTATCCCCAAAGCGGATTTACATGTCCACTTGGACGGTTCTTTGCGTCTTTCTACACTAATTGAATTGGCCAAACAGCAAGGAGTCAAACTTCCCGATTATACGGAAAAAGGTTTGCGCAAACGGGTATTCAAAGATAAGTATGCTTCTTTAGTGGAATATCTCAAGGGTTTTGAATATACAGATGCTGTCATGCAAGATTCTGCCAGTTTAGAGCGTATTGCCTACGAGTTAGGGCAAGATGCTATTGCGGAAGGGGTCCGTTATATGGAAGTACGTTTCGCACCTCAATTGCATGCCAATGATACCCTTTCGGCTGCGGATGCTGTACGAGCCGTAGTACGCGGTTTGGAACGGGCCCAGCGGGAACATAACACTTCTGCACCCGTAAAGAGCGGAAAGGAATTAGAGTTTTATTTTGGAGTTATTGCGTGTGCGATGCGTAACTTTAATAAGATGATGTCTCCTTACTACGCTACGTTGATTAATACGCTTACCCAATCTTCTAAAAGCGAGATTGTGGGGATTGCTTCCCTGGAACTTGCTAAACTAATTGTTAAATTGGCCAAAGAGGAGCATTTGCCTATTGTCGGATTTGATTTGGCCGGAGAAGAAGCCGGCTATCCGGCAGCGGACCACGTGGCAGCCTACCGTTACGTACACAAACATTTTATTCGAAAAACGGTACACTCCGGCGAAGCATACGGACCGGAATCTATTTTCCAGGCCATCACTGATTGTTATGCCAACCGTATTGGCCATGGGACGCATTTGTTCTCGGCCGATATGATTAAAGACCGCAAGGTAGCAGATAAGCAAGGGTATATTGATTCATTAGCCAACTATTTAGCCAGTGAACGTATTGGAGTAGAAGTTTGTTT
>CACYBL010000133.1 GCA_902772695.1 uncultured Elusimicrobium sp. | reverse complement strand
GCTCCGTTAATGGGTTATATAGCGGACCGTTCCCACCGTCCACACTTAATTAGCATCAGTGCGCTTGTATGGAGTATGGCCACGTTGGCCAGTGCAGCCGCTAAAAATTTTAGTCACCTCTTAGCCGCGCGAAGTTTAATCGGCGTAGGAGAAGGAGGATTTACTACAATTGCCCAACCTTTTCTGGCTGAACATTACCCTAAAGAAAAGCATGCTTTCATCTTGGCCCTATTCGGGCTGGCATTGCCGTTAGGAAGTGCGTTGGGCTACATATTTGGCGGGCTTATTGGACAAGCGTGGGGTTGGCGGCTTGCCTTTATGATAGTAGGGATACCGGGTGTGTTTTTGGCCCTGCTTACTTGGTTTTTACCCGATAAAAGGAGTAGTATCCCAACCCCGAAACCGCATTGGAAAGAATACAAGACTCTGCTGCAAAATAAGCCATTTTTATACGTATGTTTCGTACAGGCTGCCATTACATTTATGATGGGTGGATTTTCTGCCTGGGCTCCGACATATCTATATCGCTATTTGCAATTGGATGCAGCACGGGCGGGCAGTTACTTTGGATTGCTAGTCATTATATGCGGAGCCATTGGCACGTACACCGGCGGGAAATTAGCTGAAAAATGGTTAAAAAAATCGCCACACGCATATACATATGTAATGACATTGGCGCTGCTTGGTTGCTTACCGTCTGTTTGGTTGGGGCTTTTCTCCTCTTGTTTGCCCGTTGTACTAAGTTGTTTTGGACTTGCTATTGTATGCTTATTTTTACCTACGGGAGCAATTGCCGCCGCGCTTGTGAACGCCGCTCCCTCCTCCATGCGCGCAATGGCTTTTGCGCTGAACATTTTTATCATTCACTTGTTGGGAGATACTCTGTCCCCGGTACTTATTGGACTACTTTCTAACAGTTGGGGATTAAAACTCGCCATGCTAATCTGTACAGCCGTAGTCTTACCGGGTTTATGGTGTTGCCGACAAACAACCAATCATTATTAGGGCCTACACAGCTTTAGGCCTTTTGACACTTGTGACTTACTTATTAAAGTATAATCGTGTGGATAATTGACGCTCTATCTATGAAAAAATTTGCAAATTAAAAATGCGGGAACAAAAAAGTTCCCGCATTTTAATTATCTAAACTCCGCCTACTTTACAGCATCATATCCGGCTTGCAGGGCTTTTTTATTAAGCTCTAACATTTCCGGTTTTGCGCGTTTATACACTTTTTTCATAGCGTGCTCCACGCTTTCCAGCGTAACCGCACCCGTCAGTTTAATAAACGCCCCTAAAGCCACCAAGTTAGCAATACGGTCCATTCCTACCTTTTGGGCAATCTCGTTACATGGCACACAAACGGCGGTAATATCTTTGCGCGTCGGGCGCGAATTAATGAGCGAACTATTCAAAATAAGCAGGCCCCCTCTTTTAATAAGCGGCTCAAACTTGGGGAGCGACGGTTCGTTCATCACAATCACCGTATCAGGCGCAGACACAATGGGCGTATAAACTTCGCCGTCTGTTACCACGACGGAACAGTTTGCCGTGCCGCCGCGCATTTCCGGCCCGTAAGAAGGTAACCAACTGGCATTCTTTTTATCTTCCACGCCGGCTTGCGCCAGTAAAATCCCGGCAGAAACAACACCTTGTCCGCCAAATCCGGCTATACGAATACCTTGATACATTAGTTCGCCCCCTCGTCTTTAAAAATTCCCAGCGGGTATTGTGGCATCATTTTGGTGCGCACAAATTCAAGTGCTTGCGGCACACTAGCATGCCAATTCGTTGGGCATTGGCTTAACACTTCCACCATAGAAAACCCAACACCATTGACCTGATTTTCAAACGCTTTTTTAATGGCTTGTTTAGCCTTTATTACATTTTGCGGACAATCCACCGCCACGCGTGCCAAAAATTTGCTGCCGGTAATCTGCGCCAACATTTCGCACATGTTAATCGGCCAGCCCTGCAACTTTGGGTCGCGTCCTCTAGGAGCGGTGGTAGCTACCTGCCCTACTAACGTAGTAGGTGCCATTTGGCCGCCAGTCATCCCGTAGATAGCATTGTTGATAAAAATAATGGTAATGTTTTCGCTGCGCACAGCCGCATGGACAATTTCCGCCATACCGATAGAAGCTAAATCGCCATCCCCTTGATACGAAAACACAATTGCCCCGGGTTTAGAGCGTTTAACTCCGGTGGCAATAGCCGGTCCGCGGCCGTGAGCACCTTGCACCGTATCGCATTTGAAATAATCGTCCGCGAACACAGCGCAACCTACCGGAGCAATCCCGATCACGCGGTCGGCAATACCAAGTTCGTCAAATGTTTCCCCCATCAAGCGGTGCACAATACCGTGTCCGCAACCGGGACAATAGTGCATTGGCACGTCGGTTAAACTTTTTGGTTTTTGGGCAATAATCGTCATAGTTATTTGCCTCCTTTGGCGTCGCCTTGTACGCCCAGTTTTGTGTCGCGTTCGCAATTGTAAGCAAAGTTAGCAGCGTGCTCTTGCAAATCAAACAAGCCCTCTTTTTTACCTGTTAAAAGCGACTGGGCCGCCGTTAAAATTTTTTCGCCGTCGGGCTGCCCACCCGCCGGATATGCATTTAAGCCCACCGGTACGCTATTACCCACCGCCAGTTTAACATCTTGCACTAGTTGGCCCAAACTTTGTTCCACTACCAAAATGCCTTTGGCTTTTTTAGCCAGTTCGGCTAAGCGTTTAGATGGGAACGGCCACAAGGTAATCGGGCGGAAAAGCCCCACTTTTAGCCCTTGGTCTTTTGCCAAATTAACAGCCTCCAAACACGCCCGGGAAGAAAGCCCGTAAGCAACGAGCAAGATATCACAATCCTCACAATTACGTTCTTCGTAACGAGCTTCGGTTTTTTCAATAAGGCCATAACGTTTAGCCCGTTCTACCACATCGGCAATTAAGTTATCCCCTTTGTAAGAAAAAACTTTACTTTTGCCGCGGCCTTGTTTGTTGATATCTACGGCCCAATCAAATTTCCCCAATTTATTGGGGTCTACAGGGTCAAAATTAAACGACATACTTTCCATCATTTGCCCTAAAATTCCGTCAGCCAAAATCATACACGGCATACGGTATTTCTCAGCCAAATCAAACGCCAGTTTAGGAAAGTTCCCCAATTCTTCTACGGAGTTAGGCGCTAACACGATAACGTGATAATCGCCGTTACCGCCGCCGCGGGTGGCCTGGAAATAATCGCCTTGCGCCCCGGAAATACTACCCAGTCCCGGCCCGCCGCGCATCACGTTGACGATTAAACACGGCAAATCAGCACTGGCTAAATAGGTGATACCCTCTTGTTTCAAGCTAATACCCGGGGAGGAAGATGATGTCATACTGCGTGTACCGGTAGCCGCTGCGCCGTAAACCATGTTGATGGCCGCCACTTCGCTTTCCGCTTGCACAAATGCACCGCCGTTATCAGCCATATGGGCTGCCATATATTCGGGTACTTCGTTCTGCGGGGTGATAGGATATCCGGCAAAAAAACGTACTCCGGCACGAATAGCTCCTTCTGCCAATGCTTCGTTTCCTTTTCGTAATGCTTTTTGAGTCATAGTAAATTCCTTAAAAATTATTCTTTGATGACCGTAATAGCAATGTCAGGGCACATACGGTAGCACATAGCACAGCCGATGCAATTTTCAGGGTGTTGCATTTCGGCAGGGAAATACCCTTTTTTGCTAATGGTTTTAGATGGGCCCAAACATTTCTTCGGGCACACGTTCACACACAAGTAACACGCTTTGCAGCGGTTGGCATCCACATCTATTCTAGGCATAAATCTCCTGTGGCCGGGGGACAAAAACCGGCCCTATATAAAGTATATTTCTTTTCGTGCATACTACGCAATAATCCAACCGCGTTATTTGTTAAAATGTTGTTATGTCGGGTGTAAACTATACTTCTCTTTTACTCCAATTATCATCCCTCTTGCAGGGGGAAACGGATGTCATTGCCAATATGGCCAATATGACATCCCTGATATACCATAATTTACCGCAATTAAATTGGGTGGGGTTCTATATACGACATGGGGATGAATTAGTCCTTGGCCCGTTTCAAGGCAAACCCGCCTGCGTGCGGCTCAAACGCGGACGAGGTGTATGTTGGGCCGCCATAGAAAAAAATCAAACCCTTATTGTGCCGGATGTACACGCGTTCGAAGGACATATTGCGTGCGATAGCACCTCACAAAGTGAGATAGTTATCCCGGTTTTAAGCAATGGCAAAATATGGGGAGTGTTGGATGTAGATTCACCGATAAGAGCACGTTTTGATAAAACGGATCAGAGTTTTTTAGAAAGGACCGTGCAAATTTTCCAAAATGCTTGCCATCTAAAATAAGATTAACGATAGCAAAAGATTGCGAACCTATTACAAATTTGATATCATATATGGGTAATGCCGAGGTAGCTCAGTGGTAGAGCACTGGTCTGAAAAACCAGGTGTCGACAGTTCGATCCTGTCCCTCGGCATTTCTTGTTGCCTAATTTTGTGTACTTTTGTTTAATGATTTTAAGTAGTTTATTAAGCGTGCCGGATTCACAAGCGACATAGAAAAACTTTCGCCTTCGTATTCACAACGGCGTACCGTAGCCGTTTCGTGTGCGGCTCTGACAAAAATATCTTTGGTAAGTTGCGGGTACACTTGTACCCCCAATGCATACAATCCCGCTACATAAGGCACCACCCACGAAAGGCCTCCGTTGGCATAATGGACATAATCGTTGTTCCCGGTGGGAGAAGCCGTTGTACGGAAATCCATCGGTGCTACCACGCTATTCTGCATATTTGTTGATAAAAATTTTATATTTTGCTTTCCCAACCAATATGCCGGGCGACAATAATTGGCTATATCTTCAGGATTATCTAACGAATGATTGCGGCTAAGCGTAAAAACATCATTGGTAGTGAAAACGGCTACGCCATCTTTTTCCAATGTATTTTTAGCAGCTTCAAATTCACTTGCACCCAAATCGCTCGCATCAAATCCGCGCGAAATGGAAACCACTTTTATTTTTTCTTTTGGCGGAAGTTGTGCGTTTAATTGAATCACACGGCGTAAAGCCGCAGCATTTGGGCGGGCATCATATTGATTTTTGCTATTCTCCCCAAAGGCAGGAGCCAACGCAACCACTCGCGCCTCGGGAGCCACGCCCGTATTTTTACCAACAGCAATAGACACTACCGCCGGTGCATGCATACTGGAATCTTCCACTTTTCCCCAAAAATCTTTATCTTCTTCGTAAAACATGACTCCGTCCTCATATTCTTTGTGATTAAGGAGGAGATTTTGGTCAACAATTGCAATCGTTACGTCTTTACCCGTAACACCTTGTGCATGCAAGGCACGCACACCCAATCCGGGTTTTTGACCGTTTTGCAAAATTCGTTTAGGGGAAAAGTCCTTAGGCAATTTAGCGCGTGGCGGAAATTTAGTCTTGCTATCAAAAGAAATTACATTCGCCAATTCCACCGCGGTATACTCAGTTAAATCCCACGACGAAATATCACATGAACGCACATCTAATTCTTGGGGGAAAATTATTTTAGCGGGTTGTCCCTGGGGGAACCTTTTTTTACAAAGAAATGAAAAATCTGCCGCTTTGGGAAAAGCATTGGCGCGCAGCGGTTCTTTCCTTCCGACAGTTTGGCAAGCACACAACAAAATACTTATTCCAACCAAAATAAATATTTTTTTCATGAGTCCCCCCTGAACTTTGACCAGTTATCTTACTTGCACCAGCGCAAAATGCAGATATTCCGTTTCCGGCATACCAATTAGCACCGGATGGTCTTTGGCTTGCCCACGCAGTTCAATTAAACTGGCTTGTACCCCGGATTTACTCACCCCTTGGCGAATAATGTCCACAAACAACTCGCGCGAAACGTGGTGAGAACAGGTGGAAAAAGCCAAGTACCCACCGGGCTTTAAACCTTCCAGCGCCATCTTAACCAATTTAACATACAATCCCACTGCTTGCGGCAAAGCCTTTCGGCTTTTGACAAATGCAGGGGGATCCAACAAAACAATATCGGGTTGATCAGGCAATTCACCTTTTTTCATGGCCGATAGAAGGCGCTCGGCATCATCCCGGTGAAAAACGGCGATGTCGCTTACGCCATTAAGTGCTGCATTCTTTTTTGCCAGTTCAACTGCAGCCGCGGAAGAATCACATCCCCACACTTGCGCCGCTCCGGCTAACGCTGCCGTAATGCCGAAAGAACCGATATACGAATATAAATCCAATACCAATTTATCTTTGAAATATGGTTTTAAAAAGGCACGATTCTCACGTTGGTCAAAATAAAAACCTGTTTTTTGCCCGCCGCGAATAGGAACTATATATTTGACACCGTTTTCTTCTATTTCTACTGTTTCAGGGACTTCACCAACTATTTCCGGAGTATTAGTCAAACCTTCCAATGCCCGGAAAGCGCTGTCATTTTTGTAGTAAATACCTTTGGGTTTGAAGATTTTTTGAAGGGCTTTCGTGATTTGCGGTTTTAACAGCTCCATGCCCGCTGTTAAAATATCCACCACCAAAACATCCCCATATCGGTCAATAACGAGGCCGGGTAAATTATCCCCTTCTCCGTAGCACATACGCCCGTATTTACGTACACCTATTTCTTTTCGCCGTGTGTACGCTTCATCCAATTTTTCAAAGATGAAATCTTCCGCTAAAGGTTCTTCCCCTTTTTGCAAGAGACGAACTGCAATCAAACTGTGCGGATTAAAAGTACCAATACCTACCTGGGTTCCATCACTAGCCAACACTCGCACAAGCGTGCCGGGCTCAACAGAAGTATCCAATCCGTCAATCTCATTAGAGAACACCCACCAGTGTCCGGCTTTTAGACGGCGTTCTTCCTTGGCTTTTAATTTAATCTCCCGCATAGATTACATTCCTTTGTCGCGCAACTCTTCTATTTCTGTAAATGGAATTTTAGCCGCGCAAAGCGGACACTCTTTAGCCGTAAAAGTTTGCATAGGATAGGAGAGGAGAGAGCGCAACGGTACGGTTAAAGGCAAATAACCCATAGAGCGGTCCACGATTACACCAACGCCAATCGTATTTCCCCCTAATTTATCCACCAATTCAATGGCCTTGTTGATTTTGCGACCGGAGACAGCCACATCATCTACAATCAATACATTTTCGCCTTCTTTAATGGTGAAATTATGCTTTAACACCATCACTCCGTTATCATCTTTAGAGGCGAAAATAGCACGAATGCCACGCGCCCGCGCAACTTCTTGTGCCAAAACAGAGTCCGAAGGCGTAAGAGCCATTACGACATCTGCATTTTTAGTAAATTTATCCGAAAGCGCCCCTGCAATCCGCTGAGCCAAATTAGGGTGTTGCATCAGCAGGGATGTTTGAATATAGGTTTGGCTATGAAACCCGGAAGGCATCACGAAATGGCCTTCCAAAATGGCACCGTGCTCTTGTAAGAGGCACAAAATATCCATATTATTTCTTGGCATGGTAATCTCCTTGACAGAACTCTTTTGCGGCTTTAAAATCGGTTGCAAGTCCTTTTGTTTGTGCGGCGCGAATGGTTTCTCCTGTTTTCTTAGCGCGCAACATTTCCACTTTGGGTTTTAACATAGATGATGAAATCTTAAACGACAGCGCCGGATTGCCGGATTCATCTGTTAAATTTTCGGCCAAAGCTCCCGAGCGCGATGTATTAGAAAACATCGTCCATACTATGATATCAAAATTTTCTGCCACCCAATCAGTCCATCCGCTAACCGTGGCTGAAATGGAAGGACCTACCGTATAGGCATTGTTGATCTGCATTTTCCCGTTTTCAAAGGAAGCCGAAGCCGCCATATCCGTAAATGGTACATCCTTAAGCACTTTGCCTACTTTAAAACTTCCGGCCCGTTCCATACGGTGCATAATGATAAACGGTTGAAATGTAATGTTAAGGGCTTGTTGCTCTTCCGCCCATTTCTCCATCTGGTGAACGATACCGCCCTCCAACCGGGCTTCTATCTGGCCGGAAAGCCGTTTCATTCCGGCGCGCAAACCGGTTAATTCAAACTCTGCGTTGAATTTATTACCCGACAAAACCGGGCTGGCAAACGTATCGGCCGATATATTGCCGCCAAAATTGCTCATAAAATTAGGTAAGCGATTGCGGAAATTTCGTAGCCATGCCAACTCTCCGGATGCCTCCGGCGGGAACTGCGCTCCCCCCGATATTAACGGGGAAATAACAGTTACAAAATCCTGCACGGTCGCTATAAAATCCATGGGATTGAAATGTTTCCAATGCATGGCAGTACGTATCCGGCGGCGGGAACTTTTCAGATTATTGACGGATACACTCATCTTAAGTGGCACACCGTTTACCTCGCTGGAAGCAATATAACCATACAAATTCCCACCGCGCCAGCTGGCACTCAAATTAAGTTTGTCAAATACAGTATCATGTACCGTTAGTTTACCGCTTTTAGTTTGGGCATATAAATCCGAAAAGTCCTTTTTTGCACGGAATTGTCCGGTAATTTTATCAACCAAAAACCCATAAATATCACCGCTGGCTTCCTGCGCATCTACCGTCACTAACGGCCAAGAATATTTACCGTCCCGGCGCACTAATTGTGCCGATACGGCTGCTTTGCCTGTTAGATTATAGCGCGTTAGAGGCGTATAATATTTGCTTTTCCCCTTCAAATCAAACGGCTGAGTAGAAGCCGTAAATTCAGCTGCATAGGGCCCCTTAGAGAAATCAAGCTGTCCCTTCCCTTCGGCTTTTATATCAGAAGCGGATGCAGTAAACTGATTGACCTTAAGCAAACGGTAATTGTTACTCAGAACCCCTTTGGCCGTAACTGTAGATTTAGGAATAGAGAAAGGAGTTTTCTCTAAGTGAAAAACAGATAAGTCTTTGCTCTCAAAAGCCGGGACCGTAGCCTTTACATTAAAAAACGGCGTACGCAAATTATCTAAATCCAACGTAACATCCACCGGCTTTTGAAAAAGGTATACTTGTGTGCGCAAACTACGCAGGGCAAAATTAGCCCAATCAAAATCGGCAAAATTTACATGACCCGTTCCGCGAATTTCCATGTCTGAAATACCATCCGCCCATTCATTGCGCAAAATCATATCTACAGTAAAACGGGATAATTCATTGAACCTCAACCGTTCAAAATGCATGTTTAATCCATAAATGGCATGTGTAACCCCGCTCGCTAAATCTTTGTAACTAAAGACTCCATCCTGTAGAATCCAATCCTCCACACTGACTGTCATCTTTTTGTTTGAGGCGGTGTTGGTATATACGGACGGTTCATTGACCTTAATCGGCGGAATATTGTACGAACCATCCTGCAGACGGATAACATTAAACCGCGGGGCGTGCAAAGCAACCTCATCAATTACCAGTTGTTGGTCCAATAAAGGCAGCAACTTAAAACGCAACGTGACGGAATCAGCAGATATCAGGTCCTGCCCCGGGGCGCCTTCCGTATCTAGAACACGGAATCCTTTCAACTCCAAAGTGTTGATGAAGGATAAATCCAACGAAGCAATCGCCACCGGACGATTGAGCCGTTTTTGAAGTTCGGCCGTAATTACTTCGCTAATATGTTGGGCATTAAACGTTTTAACAAAAAAAATCCACGCCACAGCAAAAACAAGTAACACAAACATAGAAACGAATAACGACAGCCGAAGCCCCCAAACAAAACTTCTTTTGGCGAACTTCCATATCCGATTTTTCCAAGTTTGTTGTTCTTGTTGTTTTGTCATATTGTTACAACGTATTAATCAAGTACTCTATTATATAGTTTACTAAAATTCGCCATGCATTTAGGGTCGCTTTTGCAATGCCCACGGCTGTATCGCAAAGGGATACACTATCCGGAAAAAGCCCCTTTAATACCACAGCCAAAACCACCAAGTTAGCCAATACGATAGTAATCGTGGAAAACACCTTTCCGCCAGCCAATTTCAAATCGGGTTGATCGGCTTCAAAAAGCGTCTTAAAAGTTTGAATAAAGTGAAAAGTCATCCAAAACCCAATTAGAAACAAAAATATTTGCCGGTATGGAAGTAAATTCCAAAACAAATCGCCCACCACATAACAGAATGCTGTTGCCAATACATATCCCGGTACGAAATACGGGGCCAACACAACAAACGCATTGGCTTTATCCATTTTGACATATCCGCTGTCTTTACCAATGCGGATATCACGCACCCGCCCGCCACAAAGAAGAGCCGCCAGGGCGTGGGTCATTTCATGTATAAACACATACGGACGGGAAAAGTTATATATACCAAAATGAATTCCCGCATACACGCTTGCTCCCAACAAAAAACCGATCGCTTGTCGAAAATTCCCCAACACCGTTACCAAAATACGCCCGGTCTCAAGCAGCGTAAAAGCAAGCGTGGGCAGTAGGAATAATGCAACCGCAAATTTCAAGAAACGCATTAGAATTTCTCCGTCCAAGCTAATGTATTGTATTGTGTAACAGCCAATTGCTTGGCTTGCGCCAAGAGAGTCTCATCACACGAGACAGGCCGCAAATCTATGGTCAAAAATTCACGTACAGCATTTATAATTGCACGTTTAAGAACAGGATGCTGGCGGGCCGCCGGTAATTGCAGGGATCCTTGGTAAAGCACGGTTGTACCCAGCCGGCGTATAGCTCCACCCAACATTTTTTGTCCGCTTTTTGTTAATAAATCGTTCTCTACCGGACGAATAAAACACGCACTGGCTTGTTGCTTGACGCTTGGGGCATACGCCTCAGCTGGCAGAGGACCATGCATCAGTTGTCCACTAATGCCTGCTTGAGCCAAGTGAGCAAGCAACGTTGTATGTAATTTCTGGTAAATGGCAACCGGCTTATCTTCCGATGGAAAAACCAGGGAAAAGGTCAAATCGTCTTCGTGAAATACCATTCCTCCTCCGGTAGGACGGCGCGCATAAGCTCCGGCAAATCCTCGGGTTTTCAGCCTGGCACGTACCTCACGAATAAACTGTGCATAGCCAAAGGTAACCGCGGGCTCGGCTGTCCAATGATAAAAACGCAGGGTAACCATTTGCGAACGCGTTTGTACGGTTTGCTCATCTAGGGCCATATGCTCATACACGGAAAGTGCCGGCGTATGTAATAAAACATCCATAAAAACCTCTTTGTACCGTCAAAAAATTATATCAAATTCCTACCCGTAAACAACGGAAACAAGCTCCCGTCTCCAAAGGAGGTTAGACAGCTTTTGGCTTACAACGAATAGTTTTTCCACATTAAACAACCCCGTAAATTAAACTGCCCGTAAAATTTC
>CACYBL010000132.1 GCA_902772695.1 uncultured Elusimicrobium sp. | reverse complement strand
TCTGTAGCTACCAATATACGTACCGTTTGATTTTTAAAGAATTCCAACACTTGCCTACGACGATTTTGGCGCAAATCGCCATGCAAGGCATTACACTTCTGCCCATATAATTTGAGTTGTTTGGCAAGCCGTTCTGCGCCGTGTTTGGTGCGTGTAAAAATCAGTATTGAGCCGGAGCGTGTGTTTAGCTCATGTAATAACTGCGGCAATTTTTCACGAATATCTACGCGTACAATTTCTTGTAAAACAAATTCTGCAGGTTTAACAACCGATCCGATTTGTACCCGTACGGGATTTTTTAAAAATTCTTGAGCCAGTTGCTTTACTTCAGTGGGTAATGTGGCAGAAAAAAGCAGCGTGTGCCGCGGAGTAGGAAGTACCTTGACAATACGCCGCATATCATCAATAAAACCCATATCTAACATACGGTCTGTTTCATCTAAAACAAGTGTGTGCGTGCGACGCAAATCAATACTTTTACGCATCAGATGATCCATCACACGCCCGGGGGTTGCTACAATCACCCGCGGATGGCGACGTAAATCGGCAAATTGTTTGTGGATATTATCCCCCCCGATAACAAGTACAGCAGGCAAGTTTTGCCCATCAGTAATTTTCTGCCATTCCTCAAAAGTTTGCTGGGCAAGTTCTCTGGTGGGCGATAAAATAAGTGCATTTTCTTCCGGTCTTATCATTAAGCGCGCCGCAAGCGGCAACAAAAACGCCAAGGTTTTGCCTGTTCCCGTTTGTGCAGTGGCTAGCACGTCTCGCCCGGCTAATATATC
Source organism: uncultured Elusimicrobium sp. (assembly GCA_902772695.1). GTDB lineage: Bacteria > Elusimicrobiota > Elusimicrobia > Elusimicrobiales > Elusimicrobiaceae > Avelusimicrobium. The sequence continues at coordinate 1,722 of CACYBL010000132.1, read as the reverse complement.
CGGGATGGCAGCCGTTTGTATCGGCGTTGGTTCAGTAATGCCCTGCCGGGAAAGTGCTCCTTGTAAAAATTCGGGTAGGCGGGAAAAAATATTCATATTAACTCTTTAGTGCTTCTTCGCACTCCTCATTTAAACGCAGCCACGCTTCTTCTACGTCTTTAATTTGGGCATTAAGTAACGCAAGCTCAATGCTACTGTCTGCCGAATAAGCTTTCACTAATTGTTCTTCCAAAGATTGTTTACGACTTGTTAGCTTGGCCAATTTTTCGTCTAATACGCGTATCTCTTTTTTAAGCGGGGCCACACGTGCCCTGCGAGCGGCCGCTTCCTTACGAGCGAGTTCTTTAGAAGTCATTTTGTCGCTGGCTAAATCATTGCGGTCATTATTTTTTAACAATTGCGCTTTATAATCATCCAAATCACCCATAAAACTTTGGCACGTTCCGCGCCGAACAATCCACAACGTATCACACGTAAGTTCTATAACGTGCAAATCGTGCGTAATAAGTACTACCGCACCGGTATATTCATTTAACGCTTCCAATAAAGCTTGGCGCGATTGTAAATCCAAATGGTTAGTTGGTTCATCCAAAATCAGCAGATGCGGGGCATCTTTGGTGATCAGGGCGAGTAACAGACGTGATTTTTCTCCGCCGGAGAGCTGACCAATAAGCGTATCGGATTTAGCTTTATTGAGTCCAAACGCGCCTAGTTGCGCTCGGATTTGTGTTTCCGTAGCTAGCGGCATTTGGGCAGAAAGCATCTCATATGGAGTCTTTTCTACATCTAATTCTTCTGTTTGGTGTTGGGAAAAATAGGCGATCTTCATTTTTTTAGCCATCGTCATTTTTCCACTCATAAGTAACAATCGATGGGATAAAATTTTGGCCAAGGTAGATTTTCCGTTTCCGTTAGCTCCAAGCAGTGCGATACGGTCATCCGGTTCAATACGTAAATTTAAATTTTTCAACACCGGTTTATCATCATATCCGGCCACCCCACTTTCTATAGTAACGAGTGCATTTTGCAAACGTTCCGGAGAAGGAAACTCAAAATGTGCCTCCGGATCTTTGGGGATTTGCGGCGCGGCCCCTAATTTTTCAATCATTTTAATACGACTTTGGGCCTGTTTTGCCTTGGTAGCTTTGTAGCGGAAACGGTCCACAAAAGACTGTAAATGAGCTACCACCCGTTCATGTTTGGCCGCGGCTAGTTTGGCCCCCTCTATGGCGGCAGCACGGGTACGTTCGTAGGTATCGTAATTACCGTTATAAAGTTTTAATTGGGCCTCTTCCACGTGGATAATTTTATCGCACAGGCGGTTTAAAATGTGACGGTCGTGGCTGATGATGAAAATAGTTTTGTCTAAACGTGTTAAATAATTCTCTAGCCACAAAGCGGTTTCCAAATCCAAATGGTTGGTCGGTTCATCTAATAGCAAACAATTAGACGGAGCATAAAGAGCCGCTGCCAAATTAGCACGCACTTGCCATCCGCCGGAAAATTCTTGTAACGGGCGGTTAAAATCTTCGTTTAAAAACCCCAATCCGCTTAAAATCGCACTGGCCCGTGCCGTGGCACTGTGTGCACCCAAAAATTCCAATTTATCAAATACTTCTGCCATATGTTCACCGGAAATATTTGGATTGTTCAATTCGTTTTCCAAACGTGTTAATTCTTTGTCCGCCGCCAACACATACGGAAGTAACGCTACAGACGGAT
>CACYBL010000131.1 GCA_902772695.1 uncultured Elusimicrobium sp. | reverse complement strand
TGCTGGTCCAAGGGGCCCGTTACATTTTCTTCGGCTTGAGCAGGGTTATTCCCGGTTCTGGGGGTCGGCTCTGTCCCTTGTTGGCTCGGTTTTGCCACCGGTTTACCGGTGCTACCGGATTCGTCCGGCTTGGAGGCTTCGCCCCTCCCTGTTTTACTCGTTTTGCCTGTTTTGCCGGGTTCAGCGGGTTTAGCAGCAGGCTTTCCCTTCTGAGTAGCCTTTGAAGTTTGCTTGCTTGCTTTGCTCGCCTGGACAGTCGTTTTTTCTACCTTAGCAGCGCTTCTTCCGGATTTTGTCACGGAAGATGCAGAAGAACTTTTTTGTAAGGCGGCGCGTCGGATGAGCACTCGACCTTTTAGCGAATTGGGTGTTACTCCTTCCGCAGGGATCACCACCTTGGAACCTTTAGCCAATTCAATTTCAAGGTTTTCTCCATTTTTGGCTATGTTGACAATTCCCATTTCGTTTTTCCAAGCTTGTGTACTATATTTCCACACTTGTGAAAATTTACTTTGAAAACGAGCCATTTTCATGCCGTTTCTGGCACGCGCCGCCGTTCGGGTAGCAATCAAAGCCGCCCGACCTAATTTGGCGACGTAAGCAAGCCCCTTCATTGCTGCACCAAATAAGTACCACTCTAAAGCTTCCGTCAAAATCAATTTCCCGAAATCCTCATTTTCTAAAGTCTTATGTTCCGGAGTGTGACGTTTTATACCCACGACGTGCAAGTCCGACTTAGCAACAACGACATTATCAGTAGGCCCATATTTGTTAGTTACATTTTTACAAGGATACGATTTTCCTCCTTTTCCATATTTTACGTTTGAAGTGACAGCCCCTTGAGTGGTTTTTTCCAAGGAAGTTAATGTATAAAAATTCTCCGTATCAATTTCCAGTATTGGGCACCCCTTATACCCCCCTTCTTTAATGTAAGTCCACCGCGCCACGGGTGCTTGAATAGGCAGAAAGGTTTCAAAGATATGGGTCATGTGGTTACTGAATTCTTGCAACTCCCTTAAAGAAGATATTCCATACCTTTCAATATTATGTTGCGTGGTACTGGTACTGCCTACGTTCCATTCAACCGTAGGTGCGTATACATCTACAGCGTAGGCTGCCATATATGTACGAAACTGCGCTTCATTAAACAAGGATTTATCCAAATAAGGAGCCTCCACTTTTAAGCTAGTTGTACCGTCGGGCATCCTTATAGAACTGGTAGCTTGACGAAGCATGCTGCCAACCGCTAAGGCCTGAGTGCGCACGTTGACGGCGTTTACTTGCTTTTTCCCGGCATTTTTGTAATTACACTCGGGCCGGGCGGAACACCAAATTAAACTTTTGACAAATTTCTGCTCTCTAGCGGTTAGAGGTAGCGTAATCGCGGCGTTGTATAAAGAGCTAAAGAAAACATTAACCAAAGGTTCATAGTACCCATGGAACTTTTTTTGGTCTTTGTTAATCAACACCAGTAATTCTTCTATATTAATCGTATTTTCCGGTATAAACAGATAGCTGACAATAAAAGCTAAATTGTCTTGCAATAACGCAAAATCAGCAGAAGTTTGAGAAGGTTGCTTTAAAATGGCATCCTTCACTTCTTGAACAATTGAGGATGAAGACGCAACATCCCACCGTTCAAAACCGGAAATGCCTTCCTCTATCTCTTTGGCAATGGTTCCCCTCTCCGGGAAGCTCCAATATTTTACTCCGTCTCCGGCTTTTCCATATCTGTTCAAAAATTTTGCAACTTGCTTCGTTAACCTATCTAGATTACCGCGAGCTTTTAAAGTAGAATTTTTCCTTCCCGAGTTAGCATCAACGGTATTTTTTAAATTGTACTGTTGATGAAGTGCGCGGGCTTCCACACGCTTGGCTAGCCAAACGGCGTTGTTGATAGTTTCTGAATTCAAGCGTTCACTTGAGTTATAAGACAGGTAAATGTAAAAAAGCAATTCAGCCGCATCAGAAATTGTGTTGGTATTATCAACCTTTTCAAGTGGGTCCATATACTCTACTAAATCTTCTACCGTGATGTTATTATTTTCCCACTCTTTGTAAATATCCACTCCTTGGGAAGTATACAAATAAACCGGCCTTGCTACACGGGTGCTTTCAGCCTGAGCAACAGGGTGCCGTGAAGCACGTAATTCCAACTGGGTACGATTGTTTTCTTCGTCTTCTAATTTTCGTTTTGATTGTTTGGCAACTTCTTTATGCAACGCGTATACAGCAGCTCTAATATAACCTTCACTTTCAGCCTGGTAATAAAAATTGTACAAAGCCTCCAATTTTTCCAATTCCTGTCTACGGGCTTTCAATGACTTTAATTTCTCCCCGAGCTTAACATGCAGTGCGTTTATTGAGTCCAAACCCGTATTCATTGCGATCTCGTCAATAAATTGCAATTGAATCTGCACCTCTTGTAATTCCAACTGGGCAAATTCACGCTCACGCGGCGACAAATCACTCTGTCTAAGCACTTTCTCTAGTTCTGCTTTGGCGGCTTTCAATTGGGCCTCTTCCGTTTGACTGTCTACCCGGGAAGCTACCGTGTAATAATCTACGGAACGAGGTGAGGGCGAATGAGCTTCTCCTCCTTTTTGGGCGGTGGATTTCTTTTTGGTAGAAGTTTTCTTCTGCGTAGAACTTTTCTGTTGGGCAGACGTATTCTTCTTTTCAGAATTTGATTTCTTCGTCTGTCCGGCATACAACGGCGAACATTGGTTCGCTAAAAACGCCAAAGACAAACACAACGAAATAAATTTCCTCGCTACTAACGACATAAATTTCCCCCAGTTCAGCGGGCAATATAGGCACACTCCCGCTAAAAGGAACCATACCTATAGTATATTCATAAAAAACGAACTGTCAAGACCCAAAAGCAGCCTTTTTGCGCTATATAATAGTATCCTACTCACTAAAAGCCACAGAAAATTGAAACTGAGGCAGTAAATCAGGCAAAGAGGTTAATACAATATGTGGGGAACCTAAACTTTCATAAATCTGCAAGGCACGGTTAAAAAATTGCGGGGTTCCGTTCACACAGCGAACGTCAAAACTGTTAATAGCCAGTCCTGTGCCCAGCAGTTTCACAACGGCTTCCTTCTGCGTCCATAACTTGGTTAAAAAAGCATCCCCCTCACCGGTCAGTTCCGTCGGGTGAAAAAAATCCTGTTTCCATGCATTGATACGCGGAGAAATCTTTTCCAAATCAATCCCTAAAAACTTAGCATGGGGCGCCAAAGCGGCTACCGCAAAACCCTGGCTATGCGTAATACTAAACGGGAGCAGGCTTTGTTTGCCACCTATAAGCAGTTGCGGCTTGCCGCTTTGTGCCTGCGGCAATACCTCTACCGTTTGCAGGGGCACGTGTGCATAGGCACTTATCAGTCGTTTTAACGCAACCCGGCCCCCAAGCCACTCGGCCTTACGTTTAGGGAGTTTTAGCGTTTGAAAGAACGCATTTTCCCGTTCGCTTAATACCGATAGGGCCGGGGGCAGGTTTTGTAAATCAACAACTTCTAACTGATAGGTCATTATTGACCAATCGCCCGGTAACCGTGAATT
>CACYBL010000130.1 GCA_902772695.1 uncultured Elusimicrobium sp. | reverse complement strand
GTACCAGATTTGATGAAAAAGGGGCTTTTCTTCGTAGTGGCACGTCAGGAAGTAGAATATAAATATCCCGTCCGTTATGCAGACACCATTGATGTAACTACCCGTATTTTGGAAGTATCCGATATCAAAATTGTGTTTGAAAACATTATTACAAACCAAGACAATCGCTTATGTACAAAAGGGAAGACTACGCTGGTATGTGTAAACGCACAGGGAATGCCAACTCCTATGGGGACTGAAGTAAAAACGGCCATGACACCGCAAACTCTTTAATTTTAAAAACGGTGAGAAAACAATTTGTCTTCCCACCGTTTTTTCTCGCTTTTTATTAAAGCAATAAACTAATGCCCCAAATGAAAAACGTCAGTAACAACCCAAATGCCACCAATATAGGAACCCCCGCAAAGATCCATGCGAAAAATGATTTAGCATACGAAACGTGGTAGGCCCTTTTGACTCCTCGAGTCAAAAAACCCAATTGCAAGGCAAACACAAGGAATAATGCGAGCGGAGCCAGCCAACCTAAATGAGCCACAGGAATCACTGCGGAAATTAAGGCAAAAGCAATCAACAAGCTTTTAATGTAGCCCGCAGCCCCGAGCAACACAAACAACTTAGCAGGAGAGGTTTCTACATGCAAAAAATCAAAAAACAAACCACAAAATGATGCTAAAAAATATCCCACGGTAATTTCCGCGGCAAAAACCACACATATCTTTAACAGCAACACAGGAAACGACACTCCATCCAAAATATTAAAGAACAATACCCAACTCAAAGCCGCTGTTAAATAGCCCACACACGCTTGAGAAAAGGAACATTCTTTTAGCAAGGATTGTACGGCTTCCTCCGGAGAATTCATGTATTGGAAATAGGATTTAAGCAAATACATATCAACCTCTAATTGATCCACAAATACGACACACTGGGAGTAGCAAGCGATTGCAATTGTTTAGCCAGCGTCTGATTCTCCATATTAGAGCCCAGAGAGAAAATAAAATCGCGAATTCCGTCCGTACGTTGAGATAAAATTTTAGGATTTTTGAGTCCGGCTAACTCCCCTGCCAACAGACGGGCCTCTTCTTCTCCTCCCAATTTATCTATAAATCCCAAATTAAACGCACGTTGTCCAGTAAAGACACGACCATCTGTATATTCTGTTAAGTCTTCCGGTTTGACATTAGGGCGGCCCGCTTTTACTGCGGCAAAAAATTGGGTATACGTGTCATTGACCATGTCCTGCAAAATAGCTTTTTCCGCGTCAGTCATGGGACGATAGGCCGAACCCATATCTTTGTATTTACCTGATGTGATTGGAATCATTTTCACCCCAATCTTTTCAAACAAACCCTCCACATTGCTCGTCTGCATAATAACCCCAACGGATCCCGTAATCGTACCCGGTTCGGCTACAATTTTATCTGCCGCCATCGCAATATAAAAACCACCGGACGCCGCCACATCCCGAAATAATGCTACGATCTTTTTACCCTTTTCTTTGGCTCTTAACAATTCGCTGTAAATATTTTGCACAGAAGCCACGGTGCCGCCGGGCGAATTAATATCCAACACAATGGCTTTTACATTTTTGTCTTCAGCGGCTTGCCGGATGCGTTTGGCAATTGCGGTCGCGCCGGAGGGTCTTGAAAAAGTCCCACTGTTATTATCCTGCGCGATAACGCCCCGCACTTTAATCCAAGCAATACCCGGTTTAGTAGATTTAGAAACGGAAGTAATCAACGCACTTTCTCCACCGTCATCCGACAACGAACCCGCGCGAGGACACGTAGGAATCGGACGAACCGCTAAAAACAGACCACAACAAGCGGATATAAAAAAAGTAAGTAGCAACAGGGAAGCCCACACACTGCGCGGCGAGAAAGAACGATGGGGCGGTTCCTGTGTGAATGCGGGAGAAACGAGATCATCTTTTATATCGGCCGACGGAAGTGAAACCGTTTTTTCATGAGCTTTCATTTTGGCTTCCCAATCGGTAATAGGCAAAATGGTAGAAGTATCTCCTTCTTGCGGTGGAACATTGTTTTCGTTTTCAGCCATAAAATCCTCTCCGGTAAAAATATTATCTTAATTATAGCAATTAAATTGCTAAAATATGGACAGTTCCCTTTTATATAGCAGGAGTATTTATGTTACATGGAGTTTTTACAGCATTATCCACCCCTTTTTCTATAGACGGACAAATTGATTTTAATGCCTTGGAGCATTTACTTACAGCCCAGCTGGCTGCCGGCGTACATGGTGTAGTTTTGTTAGGGACAACCGCAGAAACGCCAACCCTTTCTTCACAAGAGAAAAAACAAATTCTGGATTTCTGTGTTCCTCGCTTAACAGGAAAATGCCAAATTATTATCGGCACAGGATCCAACCATACTGCTACCACGGTGGAAAACACACGCATGGCTCTTTCATACAAACCGGATGCCGTGTTGGTGGTTACCCCTTACTACAACAAACCCAATCCTGCCGGGTTGATCGCTCACTACCAACAAATTGCCGCTTTGGGCGCCCCGATTGTTTTGTATCACATCCCCGGCCGCACCGGGCTTAAATTATCTTCGGCCTTGTTAGCCCAATTATTGCAGGAAGTTCCTCAAATTATTGGGGTTAAAGAATCCGATTACGACCCTTCCCACGTCATGGATACCGCCGTTAAATATGCCGGGAAGTTGGCCTATTTATGCGGAAATGATGATTTGTTCCCGCAATATTTGGCCATAAACGCCGCCGGGATTATCAGTGCCGCCGCCAATGTGTTTGCGCCCGCATTTGTGCAAATTTACAATTTATTCAAGCAAGGTAAAACTACCGATTCTTTTGCAGTGTTTTCCCAACTTTATCCCTTGATTAAGGCCTGTTATGCCGAAACGAACCCCACCTGCATTAAGTATATGTTAGCCAAACGAGGATTCGGCACGGAAAAAGTGCGATTGCCTTTGGGAGAAATTGCCGACACAAATAAAACCCATATTGAGGCCTTGCTACAAACAGCGAACCCAACTTGGATGATTTGAGAGGATTTTTATGCACACAGTAGGAATTATTGGTATCAACGGCATGGTCGGCCAAAAAATGAAGGCCGAATTACAGAAAATCAAAAAACCTTTTGAAATAAAAACTTTTGGACGGAACGACCAAATTCCGCCCATAGATATCGCCGTTTTATGCACGGACGATCCCATCAGTCGCAAGTTGGCTCCGGAAATTAAAGGCCGGGTAAAATTTATCGTGGACATGTCGTCAGAATTTCGCATGGCACCCGAAGTACCGCTTGTCATACCGGAAATCAATCCGCATGCTATCACAACAAATACCCCATTAATCGCCAGCCCCAATTGTACCACTACCGGGTTGGTAATGAGTTTGGCCCCTCTAAAACCGTTTTATCATTTTACAGAAGTGTTCTTTTGTTCGTACCAAGCCATTAGCGGTGGCGGCAAAAAACTACTGGACGATTTCCACACCCCCGGCTCATATTATGAAAAAAATTGCGTACCGCTCATCGGCTCTTTATTAGAAAACGGACATACCCGCGAAGAACTCAAAGGCCTGTATGAAAGCCGTAAAATTTTAGAAATACCTGATTTGAAAGTATATTGCCATACGGTACGGGTAGGGGTAGAAAATTGTCATTCTCTAGGTGTAACCGTTAAGGCTAGCAAGAATTTTGATTTGGAACAAGTAAAAAAATTATGGAACAATTTCCCGCATTTGCACTACAGTCCCTCTGTCATTACTCCTAAAGAAGTCAGCGGACAAGAAACTACTTTTATTTGCCGTTTACGCCAAGATGTAGAAGATAAAAATGTCATTCATTATTTCATTACTTTTGATAATTTGCTCAAAGGGGCTGCCATGAACGGACGACAAATTGTAGAATTATTATTGGAGCGTTTGGCATGAAATTCTCTTCCCCTAAAAAAGTATTGATCAATGGCGCAAACGGTAAAATGGGACAAGCATTGGCCCGTTTAATAAGCCAACACCCCCAACTGGGCCTGGTTGTTTGTGCTACGCGGGAAGCTGGACAAAACATAACGGAAGATTTTGATATCATCATTGATTTCTCCACGCCGCAGGGCGCGCAGGAAGCATTCGCATTAGCCAAAAACTGCCATAAACCTTTTTTAACCGGAACCACTAACTTGCCGGAAACTTTTCTTTTTCAAATGCAACAAGAGGAAAAAATACCGGTCTTTTTTGCGCCTAATGTAAGTCTAAGCGTGTATTTCTTTACGGAACTGGTTAAACAAGCGGCCTCTATGTACAAGGGATATGCCGTACACTTGCATGAAATCCATCACATACACAAAAAAGATGCTCCTAGCGGAACAGCAAAAAAATTAGCCGAAGCCATCAACTTCCCCCCGGGAAAAATTACTTATGCCCGGGAAGGAGAAACTGTCGGCACGCATGAAGTGCGTTTTTCCACCCCCTTTGATGAAATCTCCCTAACTCACCAAGCAATCAACCGCGATTTGTTTGCGATGTCAGCATTAGAAATCGCTCAATGGTTACTCACGTGCGAAAAGGGATTTTACACCATGTCGGACTACGCAAAATTTAAACTTAAGGAACAGAAAAAATGAAAATTCATTTTATTGGTATCGGCGGTGTAGGAATGAGCGCTTTGGCACAACTGCACGCCATGGGGAAAGACGAAGTAACCGGCTCCGACCGGTTGATTAGTAAAGGATACACGGATATGGCCTTGTGGAACTATTTACAAAAACTCGGTATTAAACTGTTCGCACAAGACGGAAGCGGTATTGACGAAAAAACAGAACTGGTTGTTTTGTCATCTGCCATTGAAGAAGACAATCCGGAACTTCAAAAAGCCCGTGCATTAAATATTCCTATCTTGCACCGCTCCGAATTATTAGCTAAACATGTTGCCGACCACCGCACCATTGCCGTTTCCGGCACAAGCGGGAAAAGCACTACTACGGCCATGGTTTATGATATCCTGGCATTTGCCGGGCTTCATCCCTCTGTAATTACCGGGGCTGCCATCTTGTCTTTACAAAAAGAACAAGGGGTTTTTGGCAATGTATACAAAGGGTCTTCGGATATTTTAGTAATTGAAGCAGATGAAAGTGATGGCTCCATTGTTAAGTATAAACCACACCTGGGGCTGTGCTTGAATTTGCAGAAAGATCACAAAGAAATTGAAATTCTGCAAGGATATTTTAAAGAATTTATTTCACACTGCAAGACAGCTATCGTCAATGCAGAAGAACCTAATTTACAAGCCATCGCCCCGAAAGCAAAAACTTTCGGATTATCTTACGGAGATATACATCCCACAGAAATCAAAGTGGACGGGTTTGGGTCTGACTTTACCATTCAAGGGCAACCTTTCCGTCTACAAGTACCCGGTTTGCACAACGTAGCTAACGCTACCGCGGCTGTAGCTGCGGCGCTGCACATGGGGGTGGACTTGGAAACTTGTGCAAAAGCACTTCATAAATTCCAGGGCATTGCCAGACGGTTTGCCAGTATCGGAAGTTACGATAAAATTGAAGTCGTGGATGATTTTGCACATAATCCGCATAAACTGGCCGCCACCATTGCGGCCGCCCATTTGCGCGGTAAGCGCGTATTGGCTTTCTACCAACCGCATGCATTTACTTCCATTAAACTGTTAGCCAGTGAATTTGTGGAAAGTTTTGCGCGCAGTATTGGGCCCAATGATTATTTGTGGCTGACCGAAGTGTACTATCCGGGAGGAACTATTCCGCAAGGGGTCTCCTGTCGGACCGTTTACGAAGGATTAAAAGCGCGCGGCGTGAATGTAAGTTATGATGATTGCCGCGAACGGTTGCTGGCAGAAATGGCTGCCGCAGCCAAACCCGGAGACATCATGTTAATTCTCGGCGCACGTGATCCGACATTAACAGACTTTGCCCGTAAATTGCTCGCCGCTTTGCAGGAACGGCAACCTACTTCTTCCTGCAAAAACTGTATGCTAGGCAATTGCTGCATGGCATTTAATGAATAAATGGGTAGTGATACCTAAAAAGATCCCCCAAAGATACCACATAATTCTTTGGGGGCCTTTTTAATACAAATAAGCGCGATGAATGAGATAATAGAATGTTACATCACCGGAATGATGTAATGTCCCAAATTGTTCACACATTTTTTTAGATCTTTCGCCTGTTGCCCGGCACCATAAAAGATACGAATCGGAATAATAGCGAGACACTTCAAACTTTGCTCCGGATCTTTGACTGACCGCAGTAGCATAATGTCCATCCGAATAAGTCCATTGTAATTTTTCCGGGATTTCCCACGGGAGTACTTCTAAATCAGTTGGAGAGAATTCTCCCGTACTCTGATAATATAAAACTAATGCGTTTTGTAACGCCCGCCCTTGCAAAACCGCTTCCGTAGCCCATGCTTTATCCACAGCACGTTGGTACTGCGGTACAGCTACAGAAGCCAATATCCCGATAATAAGCACTACTACCAGCAATTCTATAAGCGTAAATCCTTGTGTACAGCTCTTTTTT
>CACYBL010000129.1 GCA_902772695.1 uncultured Elusimicrobium sp. | reverse complement strand
GGCGCTATTGGCGCGTGTACGTATGTGTTTGGCGCAAACGGGCGCGGACATCACCAGGTTATAAACCAATATTTGCATAACAAACAATCCCCGGTAATTACCGGGGATTGTTCTTTTTTGTTACTAAATACTACCTAAAAGTGCACCGGGTGGCGAACTGATCCCTTAACGAAGGGTGCCCTGAAGCCCAAAGTAATTTCTATAACACTGCCATAAATAGTCTCTTGCCAGCGAAAACTTATAGGGGTTGTCTTTATAGTGTTGGGCAATTATATCCTCCATGGTAAACCCCTTTTCATTTCTAATGGTCGGATCTGCACCCAACTTAAAAAGATCCAAAACCATCTCAGCTTCCGTCCAGGCATTCTTAGCTAGTATCGTTTTTGTGGCAATGTGTAAAGGAGTATCTCCGTTAAGATCTGGTGCATTTGGATTTATGTCAACTCCTTTCTCTATTAGAAATCTCATCACTCTATCATCAGGTTGATTGTTGGCCCAAAGTTTATCGGCCACAAAATGTGCGATAGTCCACTGCAATTTGTTGCCGTCGGCCGAAGGAAGTTGATTGACATCTACATTTCTTTCCACAAAAAATTTTATCGCTTCCTCAAACTCATACCGATCAGCAATTCCAAAGCCAGCCGCCACGTACTCTGTCTCAACGCCAAGGAGACTTACCCAATACCTTACGTACTTATTGACACTCTTGCCTAACAGCTCACCAGGCCTTTTATCATTCGGTGGCTCAGCCAACATGTACTCGTTGAAGACGGCATTAATATCCATTCCGAAAGTAGTGATTATATCATCTGCATGGCCAAATTCACCGCGACTTGCGGCGTTCATGGGATTTATAGAGATATTTGATTCGCGAGCGTATTTCAATATAAGCGGAAATGTCTCATCATTGTAGCGTACTTTATAATATAATTCATATATTACTTTTTCAGGATTTTCAACTTCGGGAAGATATTTTCTCAAGACAGAAGGATACTGATAGGCTGCTAATACAATATCGTCAGCAGGTACCTGTAACGTCCGCAAATAATCAGCTGTTGCCAAACGCAAGTCTGAAGGAGCTTCTTTAAACAGGCCTTCCAGCGTTTTTCTGCTATCCGGCTTAGTTTTCACTACCGCTTCAATCATATGTCGCGTATTCTCAGGAATTCGCATAAATTTGGGAATGTTTCTCTGTGCTGCCGCCTGTATCACTGAGTGGGGTAGCAAGTAGTCACCACCGGCTTTCGGAACAGCCATCGGACGCATTGCTCTCGGGTTAGTTCCTACACCTCTCGGTGCTCTACCTGGTCTGATTCTGGAGGGGCTCATCGCTATTCGGCCGCTGTTTACTATAGCACCACCTTGTGCAAAGGAAGCAGACGGAACTAAAACGAGTGCGACTGCGGCAAGTATTACATGTAAAGAGGTTGATTTGCGTTTCATTTGTTTTCTCCTATCTTCCCACATTATTAATGTAAGGAATTTATCAATTAAAAACCAGGGTCATAATGCCTAAAGACCAGGGGAAAAAAGGCCTAAAAAACAAGTGGGCCTTTTGGGATATTTAAATAGCAAAAAAATGTTCTATTTTTCTTTTTCCGACGAAAAAAATAATTTTAAATCCCCCCTTGACAAATTTTATATTTCACTTATACTACCTATATAGCAGTACATCCGCAGGCCGTTTGGGTGTCGCGCCGGCATAGGCGGTTCGTGAGATAGCCGTCGTGCGTGGGGGTGCCAATAGTTAGCTTGTGTCGCGGGCGTGCTTGTTCCGGGCAGGTAGTTTCCGGCGGTGTCGGGTACCGGGTTCCGGGTTGGGCGTCTAGCGGTGGCAGGTTAGCGGTGTGACTGGGTGGGATGTTGAGTCTTGCCGGTTGCAGTTGGTGTCCGCAGGAAGGCAGTAAAGCGGAAAATGGTTGCGGTGGTTGGTTTGCCGCGAAATGGGTTCTGTGCCCGGTTGATACCAATGCTTCGGCTGGGAGTAGAACTGGAGGTGCGACATAAATCCCTGGGTGCCTGTTAAGGGAGTAGTGCGAAGGAGTAATGATGAAGGTGCAACATTAGACCCCTCGGTTGTATAAACCGGGGGGCCCTTTTTTGCGGATAGGTTTTGAAATCATTATTCCGTCAAAACACTTGGCGGAGGCAAGAAATCGGTATTTTGTTCTATAGGGGTAACACTTTGGGCGGAAGAATCTCCGGAAGCATTTTCCCCCTCTTCATCTTGCAACGGAGTTAAAGTCATTTCTTCGTAAGTATCTTCAGGTAAAAGCGACGGGTCTTCCTCCGTGGGTGTGGGCAACTCTGTGGCAACAGGGGCCTGCGGATGAGAAGATGAAGGTTGCACTTGAGCTGTTTTGGTACGCGGATTCCACCAGGCAGGAGGATTTCCCGCGCAAGCGGTCAATAACAAAACACTAAAAAATATACTCCAAGTTTTTTTCATATATCTATTATACTTTATCCACGTAGATTTGTTAGGAATTTCGTGCTTCTTGGTACAAAGCCCCGGCCCGGTAACTACTACGTACAAGTGGGCCGCTGGCCACGGCTTTAAACCCAAGAGAACGGGCATACTCTGCCCAGATTTTATATTCTTCCGGATTGGGATAGCGGGCTACACAATAGTGCTTAGATGACGGAGCTAAATACTGGCCAATCGTCACTAAATCTGTGCCAACACTCCGTAAATCACGTAGAAGTTGGCGGATTTCTTCTTCTGTTTCGCCAAGTCCCACCATAAAACCGGACTTTGTAAAAATATGTGGCGTATATTTTTTGCTGTTTTCTAGCAAAGCCAGCGTGCGTTTGTAATTTGCTCCTATACGCACTTGGCCATACAACCGTTCCACTGTTTCTACGTTGTGGGCTAAAACATCCGGGCGTGCATCTAAAATAGTGCGTAGTGCATTCTCACTACCTTGTAAATCAGAAATTAACGGTTCTATATGCACACCGGGAGTACGCTCATGAATAGCGTTGATAACACGAGCAAAATGAACAGCTCCCCCATCCGGTAAATCATCTCGTGTTGGCATGGTAAGTACGGCATAGCGGATGTTCCACTCATCTATCGCTTGAGCGACGCGGTCCGGTTCGGTTTGATCGGGAAGAAGTGGTTTTTCGCGCGATACGGCACAAAAGCGGCACCCGCGTGTACAACGGTCCCCCAACACCATAAATGTGGCGTCACCGCAGTTAAAGCATTCCCCCCGGTTAGGACATTTGGCCGCATGGCACACGGTATGTAACGCATGATGCATCAGTGAACCTTCAGCTGATAAAGCCGCCGTAGTGCGTAAAGCTGCTTTATTGCGACCTACCATCTCTTTTAACCAATTAGGAATAGGCAATGTCATATTTAGATTATACTAAAACGAAGCCAAACGGGAATATGATAAAATAAATATATGCATCACTTCCCGTTAAGAAAATATACCTTTTTAGCTATTTTTTGGGGACTTGCGGTAACTACACAAGGGCAAGAAATTTCTCCTGCTACAGAACAACAGTTACAACAAGCCGCCGATTTGTATTTTTCCTACCAACCCCAACAAGCACTAGAAAAATATATTCAAATTTCTAAAGATACCCAAAACAGGGATGCTTTCCTCAATGCCGTATTCATTGCCATGGAACAAAATGAGACAAAATTAGCCGTAGATATTGCCACAGTAGCGTACCGCTCTTATCCTCAAGATAAGCAGATTATTCAAACAGCAGCTGAAGCTTATCTGAGTGACGGACAATATACTAACGCGGAAATGCTTTTATCCCAATTAAATGAGGAGCCGGGCCGTTCTGAATTATTACACATTAATTTGGCACGGGCGCAATTGGGAATGAATGAAAAAAAATTAGCAAAGTCCAATTTGCGCTTGGCTACCCGCGGGAAGGTACATACCGCTTTATCCAATTATTTACTTGGGATTCTATATGAAGAGGAAAAAAATTATAAAGCGGCAGTAAAACATTTTAAGATTGCTTCCGAGTATGATCATCAATTCATAGAAGCTAAAACACATTACGCTGCTGCGTTGGAAAAAACGCGTAATTATAATGAAGCTTATCGCCAATATCGTATGGTTTACGCGTTGGAAAAACACAATCCCGATATCAAAAACGCATTGGCACAGCTTCGCCCCAAATTAACACGTCCGGAAAAAGAACTAACTGCCAGTAAGACTAAAACCGATCATACAATCGTCAAATTATTTCCTTTTCCGACCGAGAAAGTATACCCCAGAGAAATTAAAGTGGGCTTGGGAGTGCAACCCAACGGACGGCCCTCCCCCCGTACCAATCTCCGTTTTATCCCTTCCCACGACTTTACGGTAACGGACGATAAGAACAAAATTATTGCACGCGGAAAGGCCAAAGAAATGTGGACAGCTATATTGGAAAAGTCAGGTTCTTATTTACTTACGGCCGCAGGAAAAAAAATACCTTTTCATAAACCGGTTACGATTTCTCCCGCCTCCCATACGCCCGGGGAAGGACATTCCATTATTATCAAACAACTGATGAGCGGAGCGGGAATGACTTGGGCCAGCATAGATGATAAAGAATATCGTGG
Source organism: uncultured Elusimicrobium sp. (assembly GCA_902772695.1). Taxonomy (GTDB): domain Bacteria; phylum Elusimicrobiota; class Elusimicrobia; order Elusimicrobiales; family Elusimicrobiaceae; genus Avelusimicrobium. Next base: position 7,062 of record CACYBL010000129.1, on the reverse strand, counting down.
AAAATTACAAATTATTCCCAATACCCGGTTACATACCTTGGTGCCGGTAAATATTGTTACGATAGATGAATATCTGCAAGGCGTAATTCCGGCGGAGATGCCTGCGCTTTTCCCCATGGATGCCCTGCGCGCTCAAGCCGTATTGGCACGTACTTATGCGTTAAAACACCTTGGCAAACACAAATCATACGGCTATGATGTATGTGATACGCAAAATTGCCAAGTATATGGCGGCGTGAGTGCGGAAAGTGAACGAGCTAATGCTGCTGTAGAATCTACCATAGGGCAAACGTTATCGTATCAAGGAAAACCGATAGAAAGCGTTTTTTCGGCCAATTGCGGCGGTATTACGCAAAGCTCTAAAGATGCCGGTTGGAGCGAAACCCCCTATTTACACCCTGTAAGTGATTATAAAAATTTTGACTTTGAACATATTCAGCCATATCATTTCAAAGAACTCTTGCAATATGAACAAAATGCCTATAGCCGCTATGATAAAAATGTGAGTTTGGCTTCTTTTCGTTGGGTACGTGTGGTAGAAGAGAAACAATTACGTGAAGTAATTAAACGACAAAAAAAGGATATTGGTGAAATTAAAGCACTTATTCCATTAAGACGAGGAAAATCCGGTTACGTAAGCCGCTTGCTTGTTAAAGGAACTAAAGGTTCCGTTACACTTAATAAAGAAAATGTCATCCGTAATAACTTAAGTTTGGGTTTATTACGCAGTAGCTATTTTATTATAGAACCTAATTATGAAAACCATAAACTTAAATATTTTGTATTTTACGGTGGCGGTTGGGGGCACGGTGTAGGTTTTGATCAAACCGGAGCTGCCGGACGAGCCGAAGATGGTCAAGATTATAAGACAATTTTACAACACTACTTCCCAAAAGCAGAATTTATAGATCCACTTGCACAAGAACAAAATCTCTTATAAAAACTGCAGACCATCCCTTTTACTGCCCCATCAATTGGCGTTGTGCCTGCTCTTGCAGAGCCTTGATTTGTTGTTCTTTCTGTTCATCAGATAGATTAGGATCATCCACAATCGCATTAGCTTTAGAGTACATTTCTTGTAAAATAGGTCGTGCTGTTTGAACAAAAGCGGTTTTTTGCTCAGGAGTTGCCTGGGCAAAACCCGGATCTTGCATCAACTGTTGTAAAGAGGATTCCACTTGCCTGTTTTCACGCAAAGCTTTCATTTCAGGGCTTTTTTGAATACGATCCAGAGATTGATTGGCATCCAAACGGGCCTGCCTTAATTGTTGTTGTTTTTCTAACAGAGAGGTTTCGTCATTATCCATAATTTCCTGTTTTTTTGCCTCGTAGCGAGTGTATACCTCGTCAATTTGCCGGATTCCCTGTTCTCCGTAAATTTCCCTGGCTACTCTAATTTTTTCTTCACGTTCCGTTTTAACACTTCGGGCAGAAGCCTCTTTTTCTTCCCTGCTGGCCCGATAAGCCCGGGGGAGTTCTTTCCCCTCTTGTTCTTGTTTTAGTGCTTGGCCGATCACACGCCCTTCTTCTTCATCTTCAGCCCGGATTAATCCAGTCAATGATTTACCATTTTTGAGTAAGGCCGTTTCCATTTCCTTGTGGCGGGAACGTTGATTGGCATATAATTGTTCATAATATTCTTTCTCATTTAATGTTCCACTTTGTTGAGCCAGTGCTAAATCTTTTTGGCGATATTTCTCCATAATATCACCCAATTGTTCTGCCATCTCAGACCCATAAGATTTGTTTAGTTGTTGTTGGAAAATGGAATCCTTACTTTCCCGTTCTTGTTTCATTTTTTCCAATCCATGTTTCTGGCCAAGTTGTTGCAGCTTTTCATTGTATTTACGGCTAATTTGATTCGTTTTTTGACGAATTTGCTCATTGCTTTGCCCGGGTTGGTTTAACGCGCTCATTAATTCTTGTTCAAAAGAGTCCATCAATTGGCCCGCTTCTTTCCCTGCTCGTGGGCCGAAAGCTTGCTGCATACTGCGCATGATACCGGTTTTCTGTTGTGCCAATTGTTGGGAAACCGTGGCAAATTGCTTGTTTCCCGTTTCGTCAGAATTTGCGTTTGAACGACGTGATAAATATTTTTCTACATTGATATCTTTTTTGCTCTTAGGCAGCAAAGCACGTAACACAGCAGCTTCTACGCGACCGGATAAACCATTCAATTGCTTTTCTAAAGAAGCGGCTTGCTCTTTAGTTAAAGAGGCCAAATACGGTGAAAAAGGAGTCTGCACAAGCTGATCAGAGGATTCTGAACGCGTTGTTGTACCATCGGTAATTTGCGAAGGTTTATGGCCAGATGATACCCCTCGTCTGCCGGGTGCAGGAGCGGTTTGTGTTCTTGCTATAGCGAAATCCGTTGCGGCAGTGTCTTGAAAAGAATGAGAATCCCTTGTATATGGTTTATTTAAAGAAGATTCTCGTTGGTAAGATGCGTTGCCGGCAGAGAAGTTTTCCCCCGTTTGCGGAAAAAAAGGTTTCTGTGTAGCATATTTTCTAGTCGGCGATGTAGCAGAAACAGGCAAATCTAATAATTCTTGTGTTTTGATATCTCTATTTGACGAATGAAGACCTGTCCTGGCAGCAGAATTTCGTTGTTCTGCAGGGACAATGGAAGGATGTTCCATCCCATTTTTATGAGACGAATAGGAAATTACAACTACCAATAGGAGTAGAAGCGTTCCGATAAAAACGATTTGAAAAAGTTTTTTATTTCTATTCATATTTTTGATTTTATCGCATTAAAGAGGAATTTGCTCCTTCATTTAATTGTGTTTGAAAATCTGTCATTTCCCGACGGTATGTCTCCCCTAATTGGCTAAGCTTTTGTTGGGCCTGTTTGAGCCGTTGAGGCGTTTGGAATATATCATCAACGCCTTTTAAATACGGTTCAAACATTTTACGTGACTTTAAAACAGCTTCTTTTCCATAAAGAGCTTCCATCCGTTTTTCTATTTCTTGGTGTGACGAAATCAAACGCACACGCAAACTCGCAATTTGCCTTGGGGAAAGAGAAAGCATCGGATCGGCATATTCTTGCAGTATCGAACCAAAAGATTCATCTGCCTGTTGAAGCGTTTGTGCCAATGCTTTAGAAACAACAGCAGGTTCTTGAGAAGAAGAAATTGCCAGCCAAGTATCATCAACAGCTTTGTTGATTACTGGGGTGGATTGCAGGGCACACACCTCTCCATATTCTTCTTTGACCCGTTTAAGTAGTTCCCGGGCTCTTTGCTGGAGATAAGCACGAGAAATCCGATCATCAGGGGATGGCAACGGAGCTGTCCATACGGCGGTCTGTTCTTGTTTGGCTAATTGCGAAAATCCCTGTGCATACAGTTGGGACATTTCCTGCAATAATTGAGCGGCTTGCTGTGCCGATTCCGCTTGTCGCAGAGAAACCACTGCTTCCCGGCGAAGTTTTTTTAGCATTTCTTTTGTACTCTGAATAATCCGTTGTGTATTAGCAGCACGGATGGCTTCCGGCTGGGCTTTATTTTGTATGTTTAAAAAATCAGACAAATAAGTCTTCACCGGCCATTTCAGAAATTCACGTAAATCATCCGGTGCTAAAAGAGGTCCGTTAACAATAGCCTCTGCCCGTGAGTTAGGCAAATCGGTATGTGTCTGAGCGGGGACTTCTTGAAAAGTTTGCTCATCTACCACAGGTTCTGTAGAAATCTTGTCTTCTTGTTGTGGCGAACATGCCACAAGAAATGCTACTACGGCAAGCACAGGGAGATATCTCGTCATATTGTTACCTCACTCCAACATGATTTTTACCATCCAACAAATAAGGACCCCCGTTTTTACAACAGAACCTTTAATTACTCTTTTACAATCGCAATGCCCAATTCTTGTAGTTGTTTCTCATCTACAGTATTAGGTGATTCTGTTAACGGACAAGCTGCTTGCGCCGTTTTAGGGAAAGCAATAACTTCACGGATAGATTCTTCTCCGGCAAGTAATGCAGTGATGCGGTCTAACCCCAGGCCAATACCGCCATGTGGCGGCGCCCCGGCTTCCAATGCATTTAACAGCATGCCAAAACGGATAGCGGCGTCTTCTTTAGAGTGTTTCATCAGTGCCAAAATACGTTCTTGCACGTCGCGGCGGCAGTTACGTACCGATCCGGATGCTAATTCATTACCGTTAAGCACCAAATCAAATTGATAGGAGCGCACAGAACCCGGGTCTTTTTCCAAATTCGGCAAATCTTCTTCCACGGCCGCTGTGAACGGGTTGTGGGCGGCATCCCAACGGTCCTCTTCAGGGATATATTCTAATAGCGGAAAGTTGGTAATCCATGCAAAGGCCCAATCAGTTTTTTGTGGGAGGCCTTTGACCAATTCCTTACGTAAAGCTCCCATAAAATTCTGACAAACGCGCTTATTTGCGTCACTGCCTACGAGTATAGCATCTGTATCTTGTGCGCCGACGGCCTTTCTAAGAGAGGCAAGTTCTTCTGGCGTAAAGAATTTAGCGGCGGGCCCTTCGTAATTTTCGCCTTTTACTTTAAGCCACACAAGCCCTTTAGCACCGTTTTTCTTGGCTAGTTCAGTTAATTTATCAAAATGACCACGCGAACAAGTTCCACCTTTTTCCGCACGCAGAGCATAGATGGCCCCTTTGGCGGCAAGCACATCCTGAAACACTTTAAAACCGGTCTTAGCAAAAATAGAAGCTACATTAACTAATTGCAGATCATAGCGCAAATCCGGCTTATCAGATCCGTATTTTTCCATGGCCTCATCAAATGGTAATTTAATAAATGGTGTTTGTAATTCTTTCCCCGCCGTTTTGAAAATTTCCTTCATGAGCCCTTCTACAATTTCGTGGATATCGTTAATCGTAACAAACGACATTTCCATATCAATTTGCGTATGTTCTGGTTGGCGGTCTGCACGCAAATCTTCGTCGCGGAAGCAGCGCGCTAATTGGAAATAGCGGTCAATACCGCTGGCCATGAGCGTTTGTTTAAACATCTGTGGGCTTTGCGGCAAGGCGTAAAATTCCCCATGGTGTACACGCGACGGCACGAGATAATCGCGCGCGCCTTCGGGCGTAGAGCGGGTTAAAATCGGAGTTTCAACTTCCAAAAAACCTTGTCCGTCCAAATAGCGCCGGGCGGCTTGCGCAATGCGGTGCCTCAACAACAAGTTGGCGTACATCTTCGGATTGCGCAAATCCAAATAGCGGTATTTTAAGCGGATTTCCTCCGCCACTCCGCGGGAATTATCCACGTCAAACGGCAAGGGGATACACGTATTTAATATTTTTAAATCTTCTACTAAAAGTTCAATTTCACCCGTTTTCATATTCGGGTTGACAGCCCCCTCAATGCGGCGTTTGACGGTGCCGGTTACCTCGATAACATATTCATTGCGAAGTCCGTAAGCCGTATCAAAAAACGGGCTATTCGGCTCCACAACCACCTGACAAACACCGCTACGGTCGCGCACATCAATAAAAAGCACGCCGCCGTGGTTACGGTAACTGTTAACCCAACCGCATAATGTTTGTTTAGTGCCTAGCAATTTAGCGGTAATATCGCCGCAATAGTTCGTTCGTTTCATACTAATTTTTTAACCTCATTTGGTAAAGTGTCAAAGGAAATCTTTTGTTGGTTTCCTGTCTGTAAATCTTTTAAAGTTACCTCTCGCGCAGCCAGTTCGTCCGAACCGATAATCACCGCATACGACGCTCCGCAGCGGTCGGCTTGTTTCATCTGTCCTTTGATATTTTTATCAAATAGACCGCCTTCCGTGCGCACCCCGGCGGCGCGTACTGCTTGCATTAAATTAAAAGCTGCTTCATTGCATGCTTTATCCATAGAGACAAAATAAACACTTTTTGGCTTTGCTATTTCCACGTCGCCACGAGATAGAATGACGCGTTCTGCCCCCATAGCCCACCCGATAGCCGGGGTAGCCGGGCCACCCATATTCTTAACTAACGTATCATATCTTCCCCCCGCCGCGATGGCATTTTGGGAAGCGTCGCCCGCTTGAAATTCAAACACGGTGCGGGAATAATAATCCAATCCACGCACGAGCATGGGGTCTACTTCAAAATTGATTTTGCCTTTTAACAGACGTTGCACTTCGTCAAAATGGGCTTGACACTCTGGGCACAATTGCATGGTCGGCACACGGCCTTTGAATCGTTCTCCGTCAATTTTGCAATCTAATACGCGCAAGGGGTTTTTTTCTAAACGCGTTTGGCAGTTTTCGCACAGCGTATCTTTTTCTTTGGACAGAAAATCAATAAGTGCCTGACGGTAAAGCGGACGGCATTTGTCGCACCCCAAACTGTTGATTTTAACGGTATAATTTTTCGCACCGAATTTGGCCACAATATCTTTGAGCATCAAAATTACTTCAGCATCAGCCGCCGGCGCGGAATTGCCGATATATTCAGCTCCGATTTGTTCAAATTCGCGATAGCGGCCCGCCTGGGGGCGTTCGGCGCGGAACATATTGCCGATATAATAAAACTTTTGCACGGGGGCTTGTTGGACGAAGTTATTTTCCAAATACGCACGCACTACACCGGGAGTGCCTTCGGGGCGAATAGCCAATTGCCGGTGCCCGGCATCTTCAAATGCGTACATTTCTTTTTGGACGATATCTGTGGTTTCCCCGGTGGATTTTACAAATAATTCTTTTTGTTCCACCGTTGGTAAGCGCAGTTCGCTAAACCCGTAGAGTGAAAACACTTCGCGGGCGCAATTTTCTAACTGAGTAAAATTTTTGGATTGGGGTTCAAAAATATCGCGAAACCCTCTAACTAATTTTGCCATATAGGATATTTTAGCATTTTCTACGCGTACGTGTTGCAAGTAAACAGATTTTGAAAATTAGAATCAGATTTGTTATAATAGATTTGTTGTCAAGAAGAAACATACAATTTACGGGCGTGTAGCTCAGCTGGGAGAGCGCCTCGTTCGCAACGAGGAGGTCGTCGGTTCGATCCCGATCACGTCCAAAATTTAAAACCTCGCAAAAGCGGGGTTTTTTTTTGCTAAAATATATCCAATTTAAAGTTTGG
>CACYBL010000128.1 GCA_902772695.1 uncultured Elusimicrobium sp. | reverse complement strand
GTAATACCAATGATAGGGCAGTAAATCCTATCAAGCCAACAAGTGCTACCAATGCCAGTGCCAGCAAAGCACTGCAAGAGCGGTTGACAAGCGCGAAACTTTCAACAAATAATTTAGCAAGTGAATGCTTTTCTCTGATATCCATAAATTAAATTCCTTTCCTTTAATTATATCAAAATGTATGTAAAAATACATTTTTTAATAACGTTTAGATAACGCTTGGGCCGCAGCTGCTGCGCTCGCCCATGCCCAATGTAGATTGAACCCCCCCAAATTACCGGTTACGTCAGTCAATTCCCCTATTGCGAAAAGGCCGGGTATGCGTCGCGCTTCCAAAGTGACCGGATTTAATTCTCGCGTATCTATTCCTCCTGCAGTAGCTTCGGCTTTTGTGTATCCGGAAGTGCCGGCGGCATAAAATTGAAAATGGTGTAAAATATTGGCGGCTGCCTTCAATTGAACTCGGGTTGCATGGGCTAGCGGAGTGTCGCACGAAGATAGTAAAATAGGAGCTATTTTCCCGGGTAATAATGGGGGAAATATAGACGACAAAGTACGAACAGAATTTTTGTGTTGCCCTATTATTTCTGTTGCCGATTTTCCCGGTAAGAAATCAATTTCTATCGGTAAATTGTTTTCCCAAAATAGAGATAATCGTAGCACGACCGGGCCACTGATGCCTTCGTGTGTAAAGAGCAGCGGCCCTTCAAAAAGATGTTTTCCTTGACGAATTCTTACCGGTAAACTATTACCGGTAAGGGCCAAACATAACGGGCGTAACGACTTGGGGAATGAGAGACCGCACAAAACAGGTCTTTGTTCTACCAGGTTTAATTTCAACCGTCGGGCTATAGTAGTTCCAAAGGAAGAAGCGCCCAACTGTGGGTATGAAAGTCCCCCGCATGCCAGCACTACATTTCTGGCGTGTACATAACCGGCGGAAGTGGATAATAGAAATTCATTGGCTTGCGGTTGAATATCCAACACTTGCGTTCCTAGAGCCAATGTACTATGGTGTTGACGGGCTCGTTTAATAAGAAAATGAACGATATCTGTTGCGTTATAAGCAAATAGCTGGCCTTCCTCACGTTCTTGCCAAGGAATGTGTTGTTCGTCCAATAAATTCGTAAAATCCGATGACTTAAAGGCAGCTAATGCACTTTTGCAAAAGTGCTTGTTTTGACTCATATATTGTGCGGCAGAAATGAATTTATTGGAAAAATTACACTTTCCCCCACCGGAAACGGATACTTTTTGAGCGGGTTTTTGACTGGCGTCTAGTACGATTTTAGGAGCATCAAAGCTGCCCGCGCAAAATAATCCGCTTGCACCAGCACCGACGATGGCTGTGTGGAAAACTGTATTATTGACGGAAGAATTAGTACGCATCTACTTAAAAGATAGCAAAAAAGAAGCTTTTAGGCCAAAGATTTTATGCGTCAAGCTGAAATATGATATACTTAGTTAGGAGAAATTACGGATAAAAACTATGCAAGTTACTGCTATCGCTCCACAAGAAATCAACCATCGCTTGGCTGTTTTTGAGCGGGAATGTCGTCGGAAAGGGTTGCGCATAACAAACCAACGCCGGGAAATTTTTAAAGCGGTAGCTTCTTCGCGCCAACATCCGAGTGCAGAAGCCGTTCTTTTATCGGTGCGTCGTACGTTGGCGAATGTATCGTTGGATACGGTTTATCGTACTCTTTCTACCTTGGAACAGATGAATCTGTTAACACGGGTAGGTACGTCGTCGAAAGAACATTTTGATGGTGATTTGCGGCCTCATGCGCATTTTATTTGCACCCGATGCGGAGAGGTGTATGATGTGTTTGTTCCGCAAACATCTAACTCGTGGGAACCGCAAATGTTACCATGCGGGAAAGTGCAGCATATCAATTTGCAATTTAAAGGAATTTGTAAACGGTGTAATCGTTAAAGAAGACCGAAATTTCTAATGTGGCAGTAAGGAGATGAAAGTATGGAACTCAAAGGTTCAAAAACGGAAAAAAATCTAATGGCGGCTTTTGCCGGAGAATCACAAGCGCGCAATAAATATACTTATTATGCGTCTAAAGCCAAAAAAGAAGGGTTTGTTCAAATTGCTAAAATTTTTGAAGAAACCGCTAATAATGAAAAAGAACATGCCAAACTATGGTTTAAGGCGTTACACGATAATGACATCCCCACCACCACGGTAAATTTATTAGATGCGGCGAATGGCGAGAATTATGAATGGACGGATATGTACGTTCAATTTGCCAAAGAAGCGAAAGAAGAAGGGTTTGATAAATTAGCGTTTATGTTTGAAGCTGTTGGAAAAATTGAAAAAATGCATGAAGAACGATATCGTAAGTTATTAAAAAATGTAGAGACAAATGAAGTGTTCAAAAAAGCCGGTATCGTCATGTGGGAATGTGCTAATTGTGGGCACGTTGTAGTGGGTGAAAAGGCCCCTGAAATTTGCCCGGTTTGTGCTCATCCGCAAGCATATTTCATGATTCGTCCGGAAAATTATTAAGATCTTGTTCAATGTAAATTACATCAAACGCCCCAAACCAAATGGTTTGGGGTATTTGTTTGGCATCCAAACGTGAACGGAGACATCGCTTTGAGATAAGAATTAAAAATTCGGTATAATATAAAAAATAATTTTTGTCATACTAGGAAATATATGTTTTCAAAATCACATCACTTTGCAATTACTGGTGGAGCAGGGTTTATTGGTTCGCATTTGGCAAAAGAACTTGTGCGTCTGGGCCAGCAGGTAACGGTTATTGATAATTTATGTGGAGCGGATGGCAGTAATTTAAAGGAAATAGAAGGTAAAATTCAGTTTATTCAGGCAGATGTTTGTCAATTTCCTGTTTTAAAATCTGCATTTGAAGGAATTGATTTTGTGTTTCATCTGGCAGCGCAAGTATCAGTAGCCCGTTCTGTTCAATGCCCGGAAGAAACTTGGCAGAATAATGTACAAGGAACGGAGAATGTCCTGGAAGCAGCCCTGCAAGCAGGAGTCAAAAAAGTGGTATTTGCTTCATCCAGTTCGGTGTATGGTAATGGAACGGATGTCCCTTATATGGAAAATGCGGCACTGGAGTTTAAGTCCCCATATGCTCTTTCTAAGTATATGGGTGAGAAGCTATGTCGTCATTATACGGAAGTCTTTGGATTGCATACAATTATTTTGCGTGGGTTTAACGTGTTTGGCCCCGGGCAGAGAACGGATGGCCCCTATGCCGCCGTGGTAGCTAAATTTATTCAAACCGCCAAAGAGGATAAACCGTTTCCCATTCATGGGGATGGTTCACAAGTGCGCGATTTTATTTATGTAGAAGATGTTGTAAAAGCCAATCTGTTGGCGGTACAACAAGGCGGGGCGGGAGAAGCTTATAATGTGGCGAGCGGCCAACCGTGTTCTGTACAAGAGCTTTGTCAACTCATAGAGCAGATTGCCGGCAGATCGTTAGGATGTGTTTTTTTGCCGGAACGTGCCGGAGATGTGGCCATTTCATCGGCCAATATCAATAAGATGAAATCCTTAGGATTTGTACCGGCAGTTTCTTTGAAGGAAGGTTTGAAGCGTACGTGGCAGGCATATTAGATGTTTGTTGGTTGTGCCTTTCTCTTTCGGATTTTTACTTCTCTATCTTTCTGTATTATTCGCGTTTAGCGGATAAAATCCCCCCCGCTACTGAACAAAATGCTCCAAACCCCAAAGCCCATTTATAGCCGGAAATGAAAGCTGTTTGTGCATCTGCGCCTTGAGAAAGGAGCAAATGTTGTACGGCTGCAAAAATAGCTACGGAAAGAGCAATCCCTAAAATCATACCGGCGTTACGTGCCAAAGCATTTACACTGGCTACTACTCCCAATTTCCCTTTGGGCGAGGCGCTGATAACCGTAGTATTATTGGGTACTTGAAATGTGCCGCTTCCTATCCCCATAATCAGCTGAGCCAGAATGATGTATGAAAAGCTCGGGGTTGCCCCAATAAAAGCAAATAATAAAGTAGAGATAAATAAGAAAACAAAACCAGCGGTTGTAATAATTCGTGCGGGCCATTTGGCACATAAGGCCCCTGAAACAGTAGAGGCGATGGCTAATGTAACGGGAAAAGGTAGAATCAGTAACCCGATATGGATGGGATCTAAGTGTAAAATATCAGCCAAATAGAAGGGAAGTAAAACCGAATTAGTAAATAAAGCGGTAAATCCCAAAACGGCTACTCCATATCCGTACGAGATGGCCGGAATTTTGAAAATAGATAATCCGATAAAGGGATATTTGCTTGTTTTTTCTCGTCGGAAAAACAAGGAGGCAAACACGATTGATAATACGAAAGAAGATAAAATAAAAGGATTCGTCCACCCTTTGTCTGCGGCTGTATTTAGAGCATATAAAAAGGAGAAACTCATCAATGTATAATACAGGGCCCCAACATAATCCATATGAAGTCGTTTGTTTCCCTTAAAACGGGGAATTAAATAGATTCCTCGCCACACGCCCAGGGCACAAATAGGCAATGTTAACCAAAAGATAGATCGCCAACCCCACGCCTGGATTAAAGCCCCCCCAATCGCCGGACCGGCTAAAGAGCCGCACGCTACTACGGCACCAATGGCTCCAAAAGCTTTACCCCGGGAGGGCCCGTGAAAAATTTGAGCAATTAAAGCTTGGGAAGTGGCCATCATGGCAGAAGAGCCGATCCCTTGTATGGCTCTTGCTAACAACATAACGGTCAATGAATTAGCTAATGCTCCAAAGAGAGCGCCTACTCCAAAGGTAACAAATCCACCTAAATACATCCACTTGCGGCTGTACAAGTCACTTAATTTGCCAAATACCGGCAATAAACAGGTAAGTACAAGTAAATATAAACTGACTACGAGTTGAATGCTTTCCAGCGACACGTGAAACTGTTGCGACATGGTAGGTAAGGCAATGTTGACAATACCTGCCGACAGCGTAGACATAAATGTCCCGTTGGCAGTAACGGTAAAAATCATCCATTTTTTACTTAAACGCGGTACTTTGACATGCATATATGTGAGACGAAAAAGCAAGAAAATAGAGTGTTTTTTCGTCTATTTTCCTATTTTATTTTATTTTGAAAGGGTTGACAAATTCCCTGATGAAACAATATTAAGGATGGACGTAACATAAAATTTTGTATAAAATAAAAGTAGATGATTAGATAGGAAAAGGATAACGTTTAATGATCGATACGATTAACGAAATTAAAGTGTTAATTGCATCCCACATTGATTTGGGTGGTATTGATTTAAATCATGTGGGAGCGACTGATCCGATTTTTGGCAGTAAAGGCCTTGGATTAGATAGTTTGGATGCAATTGAGTTAATGGTGTTATTACAAAAGCGTTACGGTATTGCTATTGAAAATGTACAGCAAAGCCGTGAAATTTTTCAAAGTTTAGGTTCTTTAGCTGAATATGTGGATGAGAACCGGAAAAAATAAATATTAAATGGGAGCAGAGCCTCTATGTTAAACCGTAAAGATATTTCCCGTATTATTGGTGATTTGTTTCGTACAGAACTCTCCAGTCATCAGGTGGATGCACTGGCTATATTTGAAGACAATACGGAAGAACTGTGGAATAAGTTGCCGATGGAAATAAAACAAATTTCTGAACAGAAAGCGGCCACTATATTTGGATTCATGCCTCGAACTTTTTCGTCGTTAGAACGGATGATAGACTATTCCTATGCTTCGTACTTAAAGAATCAGCAAATTGCTTTCTTATCTTGCGAAAATAATCAAGTTACTGCTCATGTACACACCACTAATATGATGTGGGAGGAATCTCGTGAAATAGCTGCTTCCTTATCTGGCATAACCCGGATTATATCTTTAGTTCCTTCTATTTCGGCCTACGGTTTTATGTTTACGGTCATCTTGCCGCACATATTACAAGTGCCAGCAATGTCCCTGCCGGCTATTCCTACGCAATCTTGGGATGCGCTTTTACGCCCCGGAGATTTATTAGTGGGATTTCCGTTATTTTGGAATCATTGGTTGCGTTGTAATGACCATTTCCCGGAAGGCATACAAGTTGTATCATCTACTGCGCTTTGCAAAGAAGAAACGATTCAAGGATTGTTTCGTAGTGGGGTAGAGCAATTTATTGAGATTTATGGTAGTAACGAAACGGGCTCTATTGGTTTCCGTCGACAAGCGACAGAACCCTTCAAAATTTTCTCATTTTGGGAAGTTGATTCGGAGAAACCGGAACCCTTGATCAAACGCAAAAGCGGTATGAGTTGGATGAAATTACCGGACCACGTGATTGTACCGGGGGCGCGGTTGATTTATCCGGTGTCACACTTCGACGGTCGGGTAAAAGTGGCCGGGACAAATGTTTATCCGGCTCAAGTAGAGCGTATATTAGCTTCTCATCCTGCCGTTAAAGATTGCCGGGTGCGGTTGATGCGCCCGGAAGAAGGCGAACGATTGAAAGCGTTTATCGTGCTTAACGAGGGATACGGACCGGAACATTTAGGGATTGTGCGTACGTTTTTATCGCAGCGGTTGAACGTATATGAAATGCCTCGTACATTTACTTTTGGGGAAGTTCTTCCTGTAACTGCGGCCGGTAGAGAAACTGACTGGTAGTAAAGAGAAATATCGCCTTTTTCTGCGAGAAAAAGTACTCTATAAAAAAAATTTTAATTTTGTTATAATAAAGTTGTCAGACGGACCGTTGTAAAAACTTAATGGGTGTTTCTTTTTCTTCTAGCAAGAGAGTGCTCGAGTGGCAAGCCGGCACCGGAGGGAAAAGAAATATCCAAATATGATATAGGAGATTATATGTTTGCCAAAATTGTAACTTGGTTCAAGCCATTACCTGATGCTGAGCCGTTGACCGATGAACAAGAAATTAAAAGGTTGTACCGTTCGTGGCGTATCAAGATGTTTTTCTCCATGTATTTTGGGTATGCCCTTTTTTATTTTACCCGCAAAAACTTGGATATTATTAAACCGGAACTAATTGGAAATGGTTTATTTACCAAAGAGCAATTAGGTACAATCGGTTTGGTAATTTATTTGATATATGGTATCGGTAAGTTCGTGAGCGGTATGTTGGCCGATAAATGCAACATTCGTGTATTTATGGCCGTAGGATTATTTGCCTCGTCCTTAATTAACATTGCTTTTGCTTTTCTGCCTCAGGTGCAAGGTATTCTTCCTGTTTCTATTACTGCCATGGCTGCTTTCTTGTGGGGATTAAACGGGGCGGCCCAATCCATGGGATTCCCGCCGGTAGCTAAAGGTCTTGTACATTGGTTTTCCCCCTCGGAGCGCGCCACTAAATGGACATTGTGGTCTTCTTCTCATACCTTCGGTGCTTTTTTTGTAGCTCAGTTAATTTCGCTTTTGGCCTGGCTCAAATGCGGGTGGCAAATGTCATTTATTGTACCTGCCATCATGGGCATCTTATACAGTATTTTTATGATATGCTATATGACGGATACTCCGAAATCTGTCGGGTTGCCGGCTATTGAAGTGTACCGCAAAGATACCGTAGCTCCGGTAAAAAGCAAAATAGGCATGACCCGCTGGGAAATTATTGTTACCTACGTACTCAAAAATCCGTTCTTGTGGGCGTTGGCTATTTCGTACATTTTCATTTATTACGTTCGTTTCGCTACGTTGGACTGGGCGACTACCTTCCTCGTTGAAGATCGTGGTTTCAGTATGGCAATGGCGGCTTCTGCGGCATCCGCTATGCCGTTTTTGGGTATGCCGGGCGGTATCGTAGCCGGATACTTGGCCGATAAATGGTTCGGCGGTCGTTGTACGCAGATTAACTTAATTTATCTAGCCATTTTGGCCGCCAGCTGCTGGGGTTTTTATAAACTGGCTGCGGTAGACGCTTTCTGGATAACGGCCATTTTTGCGGCGTTTATCGGTTTCTTTGTAGACGGTCCGCAAAACTTAGCCGGTGGTGTACAAGCTACCCGTGTAACGGTGCAAGATGCTGCTTCTGCCGCGTGCGGTTTGACTGGTATGTGCGGTTATTTTGGTGCTATGTTAGCCAGCAAAGGGGCTGCTTACATCAGCGAACATCACGGTGGTTGGCGTGGGGTATACATCTCCTGTATTATCGCCTGTGTGATTGCCGGGCTTTGTATTGCAACTACTTGGAAAAAAGAACAAACACCTACCAAGTTGCGTATTAAAATCAGTGGGAAAAGAAGAATGCGCCGTGCTTACTTAAAGTTTGAAAAATTCGTATTTCCCGGTGACAAGAAGAAAAAACAAAAATAAAAATTGGTTTGGTTGTTTAAAAATCCCCCCGCTTAGGCAGGGGGATTTTTAAGTGTAAGAGAAATTGGTAAAATATAACTATCTCATCCGACGGTTGAGTACTAAAATTATGTAAGGAGAATTATGAAAAGAATATTTATTTTAGCGGTGGCCTTATTGATAGCGGTTCCCGTGTTTGCTCAAGATGCTAAACGCGGTTGGCAAGTAGAACTGAAAAAATTAGCACTTGATTTAACTTCTACCGAAGTAAAAAATGCCAAAGATTACCAGGCATTTTCTGATGCCCGGTTAACATCCGATTCCCAAACTACGGTCCGTGCCGGTATGGATTCCATGGCCGATTATCATGCAGAACATTTTTTGTGGAGCAACGAACTCACCCTGGATTATGGGCGTACTAAAATTCGTCCGGTGGATGGAGAACGCTTAACAAATGAAAATGCAGATAAAATTCTGTTCACTACCGGTTATACCCAACGTTTGTGGCACGTAGATGACTTTTTAGGTGGTTTTGAAGCGGGGCCATTTGCTACTTTAGGATATGAAACGGAATTTACGAAACCGGATTTAGCTCCCCGTACCCGCATTTTACGTGCAAAGGCCGGCGCAAAATTATTTGAAGGTAAATATATCAAAAGTTTATATGCGGCTTTTGTAGCGGAGCGTGATTTTACTTACAAACCCTATGCTACCAAATCTGCTTGGGAGACTGGAGTAAAATTAGAGCTACCGGTGCGCGAGGGAGTGGCGTTTAAATGGGACGCTATGTACCGCGATTATTTAGACACCACGGAAAAACATCCCACGGATTTGGATTGGGAATTTGAAACAAATGCCCGTTTGGATGTGCAAGTCTATAAGAATTTATTTGTTGCACCGTTTATCAGTTATTACACGGCTCAAGGTAAGTATGTTGGCCCGCGTGGGGAAAATGTGTATATAGGGGTTTCTTTTTCGTTTAGCCATATTTTCTGCGAAGCTAAATAAAGATTATTTCCCCCATTGTAAAACGCACAAAACATATTGTTTTGTGCGTTTTGTTTTTCCTTTTAGAAGTTTTTATTTTCTTTCAAACGGGGTAATTACAAACTGCTCACCTTCCCATTGCAACAGACACCAGGTGGGCATTCCGTCAAGAGATAATAAGGCGATGACAGAGTCTATTTGATCAGCGGGAATATCGTGCTCTACTTGTACGATATATCCATGCTGTTGCTCTCCGGTAACGGCTACCATTACCGGAAGAAAATTGTCCGCTATTCGGCTTCGTTGCAAAGCATAACTCATGGCTAATTCGGGCGATTGCGTTAAATTAGTAAGTTTTTTACCGGATACTGCCGCTGCACTTCTGCCCGAGGCGGATAATGCCATCAGCAAACAATTGGATTCGCTATCTACATCTTGTGTGCGTAATCCATTTTCTAAAATATTTCGTATTCTTCGGCCATTTTTGGATAACCCCAACCCCCGATATAAAAAACCGTCCTGTTGTATATAGGGCAAAGCCGGGATATCTTTTATCGTTTTCGGATTAATTTGAAATCCGTCCAAAGAAGTTGCCAGAAACATTTGATCCGTTTGCAATTCCGGCAAAGCGGCAATCTTCTGTTGCAAGGCAAGTTGTCTGGCATGTTGACGTTTTAATTGCCAAGCTTTAAAATTACGCTTTTGTTGTTCTAGCCAAGAGCGGCCGGAATCCGATTTTGGAAATTCTATTACAATGGGATTCGGCATGCTACGCGGGTCCAACGGCAGGGGTATGGTTGCTGCCCCCCCACCTGTTACCAATACCTGCGGAGGCATATGATGTATGGCCGCAAAATGAACAGATAGAGCGGCATAAGCCGTGCGTTCTACGGCGGCGGTTATTTGTTGTGGGTTTATGGTTGGATTACCCCTAGACAACGCACTGGAAACAGCACGCGAGACCTGTGCTTGTACAGGCAGATTGTTGGCTGCTATTAACAGAACAACAATGGTGAATACGACTCTTTTCATTTTATGTTTTTTATCCCCTCATAAAAAACCGGACTTCTTGATTGAAGTCCGGTTTTATTTCACAATAATAATTTAATAGTATATTTTTTAACTCTCCGGACTTACCTTATCATGGTGCATACGTTTAATTAGTGTAAGCATAAACGCAACTAGCCCCAACGCCACTTTAATAATCGCGTTGGTAGAAATAAGGGTGTTCAAAGAGTGTACACAAATTTCCATACGAATTATTGTAACTCTTTTTATTATTGATTGCAATTCTTTTTTTAAAATGAAAACTAAAAACCCCGCCTGTTGGCGGGGTTCTGTACAAGTAAACTTAATTATTTGTTTACGCTGGCCATGTGGGCGATTAAATCAAGCACTTTGTTAGAGTAGCCGATTTCGTTATCGTACCAAGATACTACTTTGACAAAAGTGTCGGTCAAGTATACACCGGCATTGGCATCAAAGATAGAAGTGCGTTTGTCACCCAAAAAGTCGGAAGACACAACGGAATCTTCTGTATATCCTAAAATACCTTTAAGTTCACCTTCCGCGGCTTTTTTCATAGCGGCGCAAATGGCTTCTTTGGTAGCCGGTTTGGCCAAATTAACGGTCAAGTCCACTACGGATACGTCCAAGGTAGGTACGCGCATAGAGATACCCGTCAATTTACCATTGAGTTCCGGAATTACCTTACCCACGGCTTTAGCAGCACCGGTGGAAGAAGGAATGATATTGCCGGAAGCAGCGCGGCCGCCTCTCCAATCTTTCATAGAAGGACCGTCAACCGTTTTTTGGGTAGCGGTGGTGGAGTGGACGGTGGTCATCAAACCGTTTACAATACCGAAATTGTCATGCAATACTTTGGCGATAGGAGCCAAGCAGTTGGTAGTGCAGGAAGCGTTAGAAACAAATTGTGTACCTTTGACGTACGTTTTTTCGTTTACGCCAACGACGAACATCGGTGTGGTATCTTTAGACGGAGCAGACATAACTACATATTTGGCTCCGGCTTTGATGTGAGCTTGTGCTTTTTCTTGCGTTAAGAATAAACCGGTAGATTCTACTACGTATTCGGCACCAACTTTATCCCAAGCCAAGTTGGCCGGATCTTTTTCGGCGGTTACGCGGATTTTTTTACCGTTGACAATAAGTTGATTGTTGGCTACATCAGCTTCAATGGTGCCGTCGAATTGGCCGTGCATGGTATCATATTTGAGCATATAAGCCAAATAATCTACCGGGCATAAATC
>CACYBL010000127.1 GCA_902772695.1 uncultured Elusimicrobium sp. | reverse complement strand
GGGGCGTTAGCCGGTTTTATCGTACTACGCCACTTTTTGCATGAAACGCTATTTGGGGTATTATTTGCGGGAGTGGCCGGAATTATGGTGTATATTTCACTGGATGAACTCTTACCCACGGCCCATGAATATGGGGAGGGACATCAAGTTATTTGGGGCGTTATCGGCGGCATGGCAGTGATGGCAATATCCTTGTTGCTGTTTTGAACAATAACCTGATTTTTGTTATGCTCTTGGGTATAAGGGATGAGGAAAATATATTTGGTAGAATATAAGTATCTTTTGTATAAGGAGAGAATTTTTAATCATTAAATAAATTAATTTACTGTTTTTGGACTTAAGAAGTAATAAGTTTACTCTCACAGAGTACATACACACTCCAAAAACAGTCGTTTTAGGCGGAAACGGGCGGCCACCCGTTTGCGCCGAGTGTCTGCCGCTATATGCGGTAGGCCACGGCTGTTATATTGGGTTTAGTGTGTATGGCCCGGTATGATAGCCGTTTCTTTATGCCGGGCCCAATAACCAAAAGGAGTCTTTATGACTAATTTGGAACATACACACCCTGTTTTGTTTGTAAAACTTGATGGTATTGGCGATTATTTGTTTTTTCGCTTATTTTGGCCTCAAATTATGGAGGTCGCAAAAAAGAGGAAAGAAGAAATTTCACTTTTGTGTTCGGATAGTTTTCTACCACTTGTTGAGAAATATGATAAAAAATATGTCAAAAATTATTTCAATCTGGATGCCGCAAAAAAATGGAAAAAGGCGAGATTTCTTTTTTTTCTTCCGCATTATTATAAAATGTTTCGTCTTGGTTGGGTAGGTCGTTTGTTGTGGGTAAAAAAATGGGAAAGGGCTTATAATATGCAGCCGATACGGGAAGTGTTTGTAGAAAAAGTGATGGCTCGTGTTAAGAGCTCGCAAAAGGTCTCTAACGACCCAGTTAATACACTTCTCGCTCCTAAAGAATTTTATGATGACTCTATTTATACTCGGTTATTATCGATCCCTCGTGATAGATTTATAGTCTCTTTTTTTCAGAAACTTTTAGAAGAATCACTACAACATCCGTTTGAATATCCAACATTATCTTTACCTTTTTCCAAGCAAGATATACAAGCAACTATCCGACGAAAAAAATTAGATAAGGGTTATATTGCCTTTGTTCCGTTTACGAGTACTCCCCTGAGAAATTGGCCGTTAGAACGATTCGTTTTTTTAGCGCAAAAATTAGCAGAGAGAACTTGTTTGCCTATTGTGGTTATAGGTAAATATAAAAAAGTTTCGCATAAGGTATGGCGTGATAATCCGCATGTAATAGATTTAGTTAATAGAACCAGTTTAATTGAAGCTATGCAATTAGCTGCCGGAGCAACGTATGCCGTCTGCTCGGATACGTCTCTCATGCATTGTGCCTTAATAGGGGGCGCCCATACAATCAGCCTTTCTAACGGGAGATGTGGGGAATTATTTGTAAACTATCCGGTTGATACCGGAGTCAAACAAAAAGTATTTTTCCCGGATCCATGTAATGTGCAAGGCATTGGGCGTATAGAAGATATTGATCAACAATTAGTTTGGCAATATATTCAAGAAAATTGGGGATTATTCTGATAAAAGAAAAGAGCCGTCTTAGTGACGGCTCTTTTAAGTATATGAAAAAATCTAAAAAATCAGTTCAGCCAACCAAAAGGATATAATCATTCCGATGGAATAACTTGTCACATTGGTAGCAATACTCAGAATAAAAGAGTCTTTGAGTGAGATCTTCTTTATGTTCATCAGTCGCACGATAACCGTTTCCGCCAGAACACAGAATATCCATAATAGTGCAGCATCTGAAGCATACCATGCTAAAATCACCCAGGAACAGAGCGTGGTTAGCACGTTGGATAAAGCCACGCTATATAAAATGGTAAAACTTTTTTGCGTATAAGACAGATATGCTATAGCAGCCAAAAGTTCCAATACTAAAATGATAATTAGCGAAAAAATAGCGTCCCGACGGGCCCACGCTCTCAAATCAGGCACTACGTTGGAAGATTTTACGGTTAAGGCATCTTTGTCCACGTATACGTTGTAGCGCGCCCGCAATTTGTGCGTGGCCGGGAAGATATTGCTCTCACGTTTGGTGCCGTCTTCAAAGGCAATAACCAATTTTTGAAAGTCACTGTATTTATACGCTACGGAAAAACAATTTTCCGCCGAACAATATAATTTCTGTAACCCATAATGCCCCAACGGATTACTTTCTAAACATTGATTGTCCTGACATTGGATTTGTTCACTATGCAAAGGATCAATGGCCGACTTTTGATCGGTGTTGTAGATGAACGAAAATTCCATTTCCGGCTTTGGAGCAACATCACTCCACGCCGTTGTAAACGGGAAAATAAACAAAAGTAACAAAAAAAGTTTTTTCATATTTTCCTTCCTGGATGCTTTTTTTGTATTATAACATTATAAAAGAAAAGGGGGAAATAAAATGTTACTTACCAAAACACAACTTGAAAAATATGCCCGCGTAATGCTATGGGCGTTGCAGGCGGCCCGCCGGAACGGAAAATTCAAGCATTATGATGTGGTCCTTTTGCGTAGCGATATGGCCGCGATGCCGCTAGCTCAACAAATTTACAAAGAATTAATTTCTCAACGTATGCAACCCGTGTTGCGTTTCAATGCTCCGGAGGATTTTGCTAAAGATTTCTATTCATTGGCAGATCGTAAGCAACTTACTTTTATTGCTCCCGGGGAAAAAGAATTTCAACAAGGCATCAACGGTTTAATTGCGTTGCGTGCCCCGCAGGATTTGACCCACTTAAAAGAGGTGGATCCTTCCCGTATTGCACAAGCAGCCGTTGCACATAAACCATTGCGTGAAATTTTAGATGTGCGGGAACAAGCGGGGAAATTCTCGTGGACACTTTGTAACTATCCGACGGAAGAGTTGGCCAAACGTGCCGGGCTTTCAGTTAAGGAATATGCTAATCAAGTGGCGCGTGCGTGCTTTTTGAATGAAAAAGATCCCGTTAAGAAATGGAAAGAAGTAACCAAACAAATTACCGAAATCGGGTTGTGGCTTTCTTCTTTGCCTATTGAAACGTTACATGTCGAATCCGCGCATATGGATTTTGAAGTGTTGCTTGGAGCAAAACGGAAATTTATTGCGGGCGGCGGATGCAACATCCCTTCCTTTGAGATTTTCACTTCACCCGATTGGCGGGGTACAAAAGGCATTTATTTTGCCGATTTGTCTTCCTACCGCAACGGTAACTATGTGAAAGGCGTTCGTTTAGAGTTCAAGCAAGGTCGGGTTGTAAAAGCGGATGCAGAAAAGGGGGCGGAGTTTGTGCGCAAAATGCTAGCTATGGACCGCGGAGCCGCACAAATCGGTGAGTTTTCGCTGACGGACAGGCGGTTTTCCAAGATTACAAAATTTATGGCCGATATCCTATATGATGAAAATTTTGGAGGAAAATACGGAAACTGCCATGTGGCCGTTGGGGCCAGCTATGCCGATACTTACGCCGGGCCGCAAAGCGATATGACCAAGTCCTTCAAACAGAAGATGGGCTTTAATGATTCTTCGTTGCATTGGGATTTAATCAATACAGAAAACAAACGAGTGACCGCTAAACTTAAAAATGGTACAACAGTAACTATCTACGAGAAAGGTGAGTTCAGTTATTGAACGTGAATAACTTCTTTTAGACAACGCTCCCATGGATTGGGAGCGTTTTTTTGCTACAATTCTTATATCTGGCCTAGCGAGAGGGGTACATATGTTAAAAGAAAATAGACATACGACGGGATTTACGCTCATAGAATTGTTGGTAGTGGTGTTAATTATCGGTATATTAGCTTCTGTGGCTTTACCCCAGTATCAAAAAGCAATTGAAAAGAGCCGTATGATAGAGGGAATTGCGTTTGTCTCTGCAGTAGGCAAAGCACAAGATCGGTATTTTTTAGCCAATGGATCGTATGCTACCAGTTTTGATGAATTAGATGTTGAAGTAAGCGGCAATCCTACTTCCTATCAATCTGGTACGGCCGGGTTGGAAACAGCTAATTTTGTATGCCGAGCAGCATCCAGCCGGGTAGGCCGGCCGGAATTTCCTGTAGTTTGTAACAGACTCC
>CACYBL010000126.1 GCA_902772695.1 uncultured Elusimicrobium sp. | reverse complement strand
TTTGCCCATAACGTTTCCAGTTCGGCCCAACGTAATCCGGGAGAACCCAACGTATGGGAAGATGTTGCTTACCTGTTAGCACAAAACGGTACACCGCAAGCCAAAGCTATTTTGAATAAGGCTGTTGCACAATGTGCGGTGCGTACCCACGAGAGAGGAGGCAGACCCGTTCAAGGATTATCTTGTCAGGGGATTTACCCTTTCTTGTTTGGAGTGCTACGCTATGCACCGGAGTTAACGGAAAACTTAAAAGTAAGCCAATTGCTTAGTACTATTCCCGGTTTAACTTTAGAGCGGGACGGACGTACACGTGTCATATCCGAAGCGGAAGCGGAAAAAAATAGACAGTATAACGAACAAAACGATGTTCTAAAGAAAGTATCACGAGGGGAATTGTTGGGCGGTTTTTTCTACGGGCAGTGGTTTAACGATTTGTACCCGGCAGACCGCTTGCGCATAGATAATATAGTGGCCTCTTCGGCGGTGTTAAATAAAAGCGGATCCATGAAGGCATATTCCTTCGGTAGCGAAGAGTACAAAAAAATTGTTAACAAATTCAACATTAAAACGGTGTTTGTGGCGGTAGGTTCGATGTTCGATTATATCATTTCGTTATATCTGATTCGTGATATCGGGTTGTTGGGCGTTAAGGTGGGTGCGTTAACCAAAAATGTAAGCAAGGTTATGAAGTTCCGTCAAGTGGTGTTAGAATATAAACACATTCCAAACAGTACCGCTAGATCCATCTTAATGGCCAATGCATTGAAAGCCAAAGGCATTGATGTGGCTTTTGTAGCTCGGTTAAATAAAATCAAATTCTATGCTAAAGGCGGCAAACCCCGCCAAGTTATACATCAATTTACAAGTGGTGTCGTAGAACGATTTAGAGAAGCCAATGCCCAACGGTTTAATTTTGAACCGCCTCAGGTTGTTTATGAAAGTCCTTTTAAGCAAGCTGCTGCCCAAAAGGGGGCTACTTTTACACAAAGACCGTTCTCTTACCGGGCTGCTGCCAGAGAAATTCCACCGGTCGGTGGTATGGGAGCCACCTCGGATGCGTCAAAAGGGATCAAGCAGTTGTGGCAAGAGTTCAAGAGCCCTTTCCAAAAAGCATGGAAACATTTTAGTCCATTTGGCAAATCCAGCGCAAAGGGCGGCGAAGTATTGGGAACGGAAAATTTAACTGTAAAACTGCTTGATAAAAATGGAAAGCCGGTTAAGATTGAAACAATTTCTTTGACCGGGGACGGGCTGATTATTAACGGCGAAATGGCCAAAACATACAAAACCTATATGCCGTTAGAGCATATAGATACTCTTGCCCAGTTCCTGCGTGAAAAAGGCACGAAACTGGGATTTCAAGGCCTGTGGGTGAAATTAGTGGATTCCCAGGCTAAAGTTTCCAAATGGGAGGCGTGGCGCGGTCGTAACCATGTAGCTGAAATAGTGCCCTTGTTTGATAAACAAGGTTTGCAAATTATGGCTGTGGGACTAAATCGCGGATACAAAACTGAAGCGGCTCTGCTTGATAAAATCGCGGGGGGGGCACGCTTGGTGTTTGCGGACGGAAAACTTTACTTATCCGAAGACGGTGCGTTAAGCGCTTTGTCCCAATTTGACGGAATTTCCATCCCCAAAACGGCTATGACCAATATGGCCAAAGCCAAAGACGCCGCTTTCTTTGAGCAATTATTCTCATTGAAGGATACCGGGAAAGGCACATTTACCATGCACCAAACCGGTTCTAAGTTGTTCTGGCCGATGGCCATTAACGTGTTAAGTTTCAGTGCCGCTTCTACCAGCTTGATGATGACATTTGAAAGAGAACCGTTTGAGTTTTCTCCTGCTATGAGCATTGGGTTGGGGTTGGCTTTGCCATACATGTCCGGTTTTGCAGCTCCGTTTATTATGCCGTTTGTCAACCGTTACGGAGCAAGAAATATTATGGCGTTATCACTGACTACGGCGTCTGCCACATTAGGCGTAGCCATGTTGGCGGGTTACCGTGGGGAAGCCAGTTACGAAAAGGATGAAAACGGTAAAGTGATTAGAGATGAAAACGGGAAACCCAAATTGCGCGAAACAAAGCCGCCGGTTTGGCCGTTAATTATGACCGCCGGTCTTACCGGATTAGCTTCCACCGGTATCCGGGCTACCTCTAATATGGTGCTTAAAGCGTATGAATTAAACCAGCGCACTTTGAACCAATCTATGATTTGGAAAAGTGTGGGAGGCATGGCGTTTACGCTGGTGCCGTATTTGTACTTCCGTTTTGGTGCGGAGAAAGATTTCTCGGCTACGTATCCGTATTTAGCAGGAATTTCGCTCTTGACGGCCGGTGGGTTAATGTACAAGATGCCCAAAATGCCTAAGTATGGCTATAGCACAATATCCAAAAAAGATTTTAGCGCTCCCTGGAAATTGTTTGGGCGCAAAGAAGTTTGGCCATATGTTGCCGGTATTGCAATGATGAGTTCTTTGGAAGGATATGTGTATTTCAAGGGACTTAATGCTTTTGCGCGTGACGTTTTTGGCTCCAAAGAGGGCGATAAAGGATTTTTATCCGAAGAAACGTCCGGTAATTTCTTGCATGGATTTATAGAAAAGAATCCGTCTAATGCTAAGTTTTATGCCAGTTTGGTAACAGCGATTCCGCAGATTACCATGCGCAAATGGTCTCCGCGTAAGATGGGTTTTGGAAAAGGTATGTTTAACTCTGCCTTGTTAGCAACAGCCGGAACCGGACTACTGATGTTGCCTACCGAAGAATCTAGCGTAATCAATAATGTATTGCTCGGTGCCGCAAGCGGAATCTTAGTAGGATTCGGAACGGCGCAGGTATTCCAATATAACCAAAAACTGATGGTGGCCGCTGTTAAAACTTTGCCCGAAGGGGAAAATTTGGTTAATACAGCCATTACACTACACTCCATGGGGAATGTCGGTTTTGTCTTGCCCACGATTTTTGGTTTTGTGGCCGATAAGAGAAAGGAGAAATACGGAGAAAACGATTTCTTCTCTACGCAGCGGACTTTCCCCTATGCACTAGGTACTTATGGCACGGGGTTGGGTCTGATAGCTTTGGCTGAGTACGGCTTGGTTAAAAAGGCCGGCAAAATGGCGAGGATTGCCTTAACGCCGGTTAAAGCTGTTCCTCCCATTGCGTTGGGAACGATAGGAACGTCCACGTTGTTAAATATTCCTCAACACATGGAAGCCCAACCTTTGCGACTTCACGCCCAACCATTACCGTTTGTTGAAGATGAACATCTTGAGACGGAGAATAGGAGAAATTTTTCTGATGTTTGGAGATCAGAGCATCTCAAGGAGACGGCAATTGGATCGTTAGGATCGGTATGGACGGGGCTGACTCCACCGTTAAATGCTGCTCGGATGTCTGGGAACCAGGGGCTGCAGTTGGGTAGACAGATTTCTCAAGGATCGGTAGAAGTAATGATGCTTCCGCGGCTAAGCACTCCGTTGCCGTCTGAAAACCAATTGCAATTTGGTAAACGGATGTCTCAACCGGCAGCACAAACAAATTCGGAAATTAAAGTTTCCGCAGAGCCCGCTATTGCGCCGACAACAAAAAAAGCGGGTTTTCAATTACGTTTGGCACCTGCGGTTCCGACCAGTCAAAATAAACCCTTTCCATCCACGTTGGATATAGGGGCGGACGAGTTGTTAGAATTAGAGCCTGCGGCAGCAAATTAAAGTTTAATTCGGCATAAAAATAACCCCGGGAGATTTACCTCCCGGGGTATTATTGTTTAGGTAAGATTCTTTATTTGGATAACTTTTTCAGTCTTAAGTAAGCAGGAAGTCTTTGAATTTTACTGATAGAAGTTTGGGTTTTTATGGCTTCACATAACAGTTCATAATCTGCGGTGGCAGATTGGAACAAACGTTGGGCGATGCTATATTCTACTTCAGCCAAATTCCTTTCCGAAGCGGAAATACGATCGTTAACTTTTAGTTTAGCGACTTTATCCAAACGGTGTTGTAGGAGTTCATAGAAAGCATTGATAGGATGCATCAATGTCGAAACTTGCTCTGCATATTCTTGAGATTGTACTGGTATTCTACCAATGCCATCTGCCGGCAGGTAGATTTCTACGTAATAGGGGGCCGCTAATGCTTGGTAGAAGGCGGAATTTTCTATGTTCGTTACGGGAGTATGCATTTGAATAGCAGACACAATCTCATCCATAACGGCATCATAGTAATATTTGGTGCCTTTATATCTTTTATCGACTTGGCGATATTTTTCTTGTCCTATCAGCGAATACGGATCCTTCCAGACCACTTGGTACAACCTATGTTTGTCCTTAAGCATTTGTTGAATAACCGGATTGATTGTATTCATAATTCTACTTACTACGCTAGCTTCTTGTTCATCCCATACCGCAATTGTTTTTTCTTTGAGAGCACCGTAGTGGTATATATCCAGTACTTGAATGGTATGGGATAATTGCGGGGTAGGCCGGTTGGCTATTTCCAGGAATCGTTGGTAACTGGGTAAATTTAGAATCTGACGTATGGGCGTATTTTCTGCTATGGCGTTATGAATAGCCTTGATAATATCGTCATAATCTGCTTTGTAAGCGATATATCTGACACTTTGCGCTTGTTTATTTACTTTATTAGATGTGGAAGGATTACTCCTTACTCGGGACACTGACAATAATTTTTCGGTCCAAAGATTTTGAATAATTGGATTAATTGTGTACATAATTTGATCCAAAAGTTGAGCATCATGTGAGTGATAAATTTGGATAGGTTGAAGTCTAATATCCCGAAATTCCGGGCGGAATATGGGAAGATTATAGTCTATCTGAGGGCGAGGAGCCTCGGCCCATTTCTGTAATTTTATATAATCATCCGTTTGCTTGATTTCATCCACCGGTTTGCCGGATTTAGCGGCAGCGACTACGGCATCGTAACACACTTTGGCCTCGTTATACCGTTGAGAACATTTTTCTTTTTCTGTTCTATTTTCTTCAGTGGGTTTGTCGCGATATCTTTGGTTTGCATTTCTTTTATATCGGGTGAATTTTAATATTACAGGGTTGATGCCATTCATTAAATCGTCTAATTCATTGGCATGTGAAGCAGAACGGACATACATGGAAATTTCTTTCATAAATCCGGGAGAATCTTTGGTTTGTACGGAACTTACGACATTTAATGTGTAAGGGATTTCGGCGGTATAACGCTCAACCCACGGATTGACTTGTTTGAACGAAGCGGAGTTTTTGATCTCTTCCCAAGGAGTTCCTTTTTTCAATTCTCTGATTATTTTTTTATATTCCTGATACATTTGTTGGGCAAGGAGTCTTGTTTCTTCCCGTTTTTGCATAGCATTGGATAATCGTTTGACGGGATCCTTGGATGAACTTCTGGGATTATTGTCCTTCCAAAGAGGTTGTTGTTGTCTTTTTTTTAGTGCTTCTTCGGCTTTTGCGTAGTTATGATATGCATTTTGAGCGTCTGTCCGAATTTTTTGATAGGCCTGGTTTAGACGGTCTAATTCTTGTTGAATGTTAGCGGCTTCTTCTGCAGAGTAATACCCTACCATACATTGAGATGGATTCCCGTTAGAATCGACTGTACGGAAAAGAATCTTTTCCCCTTGGATCCGGTTCGCTAAATGTTGCATGCGTTGATAACTGGCAAGTCGGGCCAAATTCTCTAAAGGGAGGTGTTCTTTAAGATTTGCCAGCAGTGTACGTACGATTTCATCATAATCGGCTTTAATCTGATTATATCGGTCTTTTTCCGCATTCCATTCTTGTAACAAGTCATCGGTATTATTTCGTCTATAACGTTGTTCGGCATTGTCGCGGCGGGTATTTGCATTTAACAAAGTTGTATTCAGCCATTTCATCATTGAGTCTATCTGTGGAGCATCTTCAGCAGACCAGATCAATATTTCTTTGATATCTTCTTTGGCGTACTTGATGTTAACCCAGGGCAATTTGTAAGGTACTTGAGGAGTAGGCTTGTCTGCAATTTCTTTAAGACCTTGATAACAGGATGAATTTTTTATTTGGTCCAGTGGCACCCCTTTTTTAAAAGCAGAGATGAGTGCCCTGTAATTTTTGTGTACAAGATCATAGTAATCTTTTGCTTGTTGAGCTTCTTCTTGAA
>CACYBL010000125.1 GCA_902772695.1 uncultured Elusimicrobium sp. | reverse complement strand
TATCCTACGGCACTAAATACGCTTGTACAAACCGCACTAAAAAACAAAGCGGATTTAGTCTTTGGAAATGTACAGTTTGTAGACAGACATCAAAAATCGTTAAATAAAACCTGGTTTACTCATCGGTTCCCGGCGAACCTCCCGCCGGAAAACTATATCCGGTCATTGTTAAAAGGCATTTCCTGTTTTCCATATGCCGGTAATTTAATCAAGAAAACGGCTTTTGATAAAATTCCGCTGGATTATGTTTGCGTGAATTTGGCCGATATGGAACTTTGGGCCTGTATGCTGCTTACCCAAGCCCAATTAGCCTTTACAAACGAATGTGTGTGTAGTTATCGTATGCATGACAAAAATCTCTGCAGTGCCAGGCAAGCGGATATCATCCACCGTCGCAATCTGTTTGAACATTTGCTTTTTATGCAAACCTTACTTAACACAGCTCCCAGCGTAGAATTACTGAAAAAAATATTTCCCACCGATTCCCTATCACGGAAGCTCACATCTGAAGACCAGTCCCTCGTTCCTTTTGTAATGGCATATGCTTTATCTAAAGATAGTCCTTTACCTGTTTTCCGGCAAGCTATTCGTCTAAAAATGGCCCAAATGCTCAATGATTATACCTTGCAACAACAAATAGAGCACAAATTCGGTTATTCAATCAAAGACTTGCGAAACAGTGTATTGAAAACTCCTCTACAAACAATTCCCGCCAATGAGTTGCTCAGCCAGTATCAGGACCTCAAAGCAGCCCGTTTGTCCACGTTAGGTTATTTCTTTTTCCGTAAATTTTTTCATATTCTCCTGCTACGAGATTATAGACAATACAGACGGAAGAAACGACTTGCCAAAAATACAAATGAAGTAATATAATAAGTCCATATGGACTGTTTGGAAATTATTATCCCCACGTATAACCGTAAGGAGCATTTGGCGCGTACTTTAACCCAATTGACCGCGCAAGAAAGCCCTGTGCGCGATTTGTCTATTACCGTGTTAGACAACGCCTCTACTGACGGTTCTGCAGAAGTAATTGCACAATTTGTAGCCCGATATAAAAATATCAAACACATCCGCCACCCCAGAAATATCGGAGGGAATGCCAACATCACCCGAGCGTTTGAAATAGCTTGTGCTCCTTACGTATGGGTCGTATGTGATGATGATTCTTTCCGCTGGGAATCCTGGGGGGAAATACAAACCGCTTTAGAATCTAACATTTACGATTGTTTACTAACCCGTAAAAATGATTTAAAGGGCTCCAGTGATATCGCCCGTATTTTCCGCCAGTGCACTTTTCTACCTGCAGGGATTTATCGCACGGCATTAATCACCGATGGCGTGCTGTTTAATATGTATAACAACATCCCAAATATGTTTCCGCATTTGGCACTCATCAGTGAAATTTTTAACCGAAAAGGTTCTATCTTTTTACCGCAAGGTGAAATCATGGACCAGTGTACGTTTGACGCCTCAACCGGAGACGGGTGGTATGCCCGCGGAGCCAAAGGGGCCTACTTGCCACAACCCACCACACATATGTTTTGGACAGTAGGTTTTGTGGCTTCCCTGCACTTGATACAAGACAAAAAATTGCGAGCTTACATTCTGGATCACGTCGGAAAGCATGGCTTCTTTGGGTATATTTGGGCCGCTTTCCGGGCCAATTATACGTTCTACGATGGTTACAAACTCAACGAAAAAATCGTGGCCAGTGTCCTCAACCGCCGCCAACGGGTGGAGTTTTGGTTAGCTTGCCAAGGACGTAAATTTCTCTCTTTATTTCTCCGTAAAAAATCCGCATTAAATGACCGGACGGAGTAATTGGCCTTCTACCACAGACCAGTAGCCCTCTTTGCTTTTTGTATAATATAAGAGAAGTATTTTTTCATTTCATTTTTAGGAGAAAAACAATGTCCGTAAAGAAATGTGCTTGTTCACCGCTTCAGCAGCACCGGGCTAAATTTCAGCCGGTACTGCCCACTATTTTAAAAAAAGGTCCCGGTTTTGTAAAACCGAAATTTGGCAAAGCCACTAAATCCGTAGCCGATCAGGCCACTGTTAAAAAAATTTTCCCGAACACTTACGGACTTCCTGCCGTAACCTTTGTAAAAGGTAATAATCAGTCTTTGTGCAAAAAAGCAGTGCGCGTAGGGGTAGTATTATCCGGCGGACAAGCCCCGGGCGGACACAATGTAATCGGGGGCTTATTGGACGGACTTAAAAAAGCCAACGCCAAAAACAAATTATTTGGTTTCCTGGGTGGGCCCAGCGGAATTGTGGAAAACAAATGGATAGAAATTACGCCTGCATTAATGCAAGAATACCGCAACACGGGTGGGTTTGATTTAATCCAGTCCGGACGTACGAAAATTGAAACAGCCGAACAACTGGCAGCTGCCAAAAATAACCTCATCAAAAACAAAATGGACGCATTGGTAGTAGTGGGGGGAGATGATTCCAATACAAACGCCTGCGTCATTGCCGAATATCTCAAACAACAAGGGGTAGATATCAGCGTAATCGGTGTACCGAAAACAATTGACGGAGATCTCAAAAACGAACATATTGAAACCTCTTTCGGGTTTGATACGGCCACTAAAATTTACGCTGAATTAGTAGGCAATATTGAACGGGATATGAACTCTGCCCGTAAATATTGGCACTTCGTACGTTTGATGGGGCGCAGTGCCTCACACATTACCTTGGAAGTCGCCCTGAAAACGCACCCCAATGCCGTATTAGTGGGGGAAGAAGTATTAGCTAAAAAAATGACTCTTGGCCAAGTGGTCAAAAATTTAGTAGACCTAATTGTTAAACGGGCTAAAGCAGGAAAAAATTATGGTATTGTGCTCGTTCCGGAAGGACTTATTGAATTTATTCCGGAAATGAAAGAGCTGATCAGCGCACTTAACGACTCTTTGGCTGACAACGAAACGGCACTTAACAAGCTTCCTTCTGCCGCAGCAAAAAAGGATTTCATCCTTTCTAAATTGCCCAAGAAATTAGCGGACTTGATGCGTTCCTTACCGGATGGAATTGCCCGTCAACTTATGTTAGATCGCGATCCGCACGGCAATGTACAAGTTTCACTTATTGAAACGGAAAAGCTGTTGGTAGAAATGATCCGTACCGAACTATCCGCCTTGAAAAAGGCCGGCAAGTATACAGGCAAATTTTCTGCCATTACGCATTTCTTTGGGTATGAAGGTCGTTGCGGTGTACCTTCCACGTTTGATGCCAATTACACGTATGCCTTGGGATATAATGCCGCTGTATTAGCACTCAATAAATGTTCGGGTTATTTATCTTCCGTACGGAAGTTGACCCGTAAAGCTCAAGATTGGGAAGTGGGCGGTGTA
>CACYBL010000124.1 GCA_902772695.1 uncultured Elusimicrobium sp. | reverse complement strand
TAGGGATAGGATTCGAACCTATGTAGGGCGTAGCCCGACGGTTTTACAGACCGTTGCTTTTGACCACTCAGCCACCCTACCGAAATTGATAAAAACGCCGGAACTTACGCTCCGGTCCTAATTATTACTTAAACAACTAGGTATTAGTATTATAACAAAAAAAGAACTTCTTTGTCATTTTCTTAAAACATATTTGAAAAATATACCCCCGGATATTAACCCGGGGGATCCGACAACCTTTTTATTCTAACTAATTGCAATAGCCGGTAAAGCTATCGTAAAAATCTCCCCATTTGGGTTGGGCATATCCTCCCGTCAATACATTTATTTTACGAGCAACAAACTCAGAAATTTCTTTCAAAGAGGCCGGCTTGGCACCTAACGGCACAAAAACATACCGCTGATCCAGAATGCCCATGCATTTCGTTCTCAGAGATTGTTCTTTTATGTCAGCGACAGCTGCTGCAATATCTTCCATTTTAATCAATACCCCTTGATAAAAATAAGACCCAAAAGTTCCATTTTGTCCGTTGCGGAACAGGGCTACCAGTTCTTTGTGCATTTGTGCTACGGGGCGAATATCTTGCATATGCTGCGGATACTGTTTGATCAATTCTTCAAACTCAGCTGTTACGGTGGCTTGTAAAACTTTATCAGCTAATAATGCTTGGTCCATGGCGGAACGTCCCACGGAATTGGAATGAATTCGGTCGTGCGGATTACCGGTAGATTCCTGTGCGGCAACTATCATAGGCAGTAATAGTACAACAAACATCACTATTGCAATTTTTTTCATTTTCTCCTCCCGAAAAATTACTTCTATTTCTAATATACTGCTTTTTTTTATTTCCCGCCAAGAGACTTTGGACCTATCTTCAACTAGGCCTAATGGCCTATAAAAATCCCCTGGTACTTCAGGGGATTTCTGTTTGCGTCACACGGTAATACCAAATTTTCCGCTTTACTTATACCAATGTATTAAGTAATTTTTCCATAGGTTCCTTCGCCTCGCCTCCACCTTGGGCAAAATCGGCCCGTCCGCCGGCACGACCGTTCAAATGTTGTGCCAACTGCTTGGCTATGGTTGCAGCATCCGTATGGGGTAACTGTCCGGCCGTTTTAACCACAAAAGACCTTTTTCCATCTTTATCGCAAGTAACAATTACAAGAGCTTGTTTATGTTTTTGAGCAATTGTATCTGCAATATTACGTAATTCTTTGGGCTGGGCTTCATCCGCTTTGCGAAGCACCACGGTGGTCCCATTTTTAAGCGCAAAAGTCATTTCATTGACACCACCGGCAGCCAATGCTTTTTGACGAAACTCTTCATACTGCTTTTTAACGTCTTTCAACTCGTCCATAATTACATTGACGCGTGCGAAAACCTCTTTGGTAGGCACGACCAACCGGGTTGCAAGTTTTTCTGCCTGAGAGTGCATTTCGCGCAAATATTCCAATGCGGCCGGGCCGGCGATCCCCTCAATACGGCGAACTCCGGCAGAAACAGATCCTTCTTTTAGCACCAGTACCGTAATTACTTCTGCCGTATTTTGCACGTGTGTGCCGCCGCAAAGTTCCAAGCTGTATTTTTGTTCTGGATGTTCAAAATCGCCACCCATCAACACGAAACGGGCAGGATCAGCATATTTTTCACCCAATAAAGTTACCGCTCCCAATTTTTCCGCATCAGCCAAAGGGCGAGTTTGGCAAGTCACCGGTAACGCATCCGCGGCCGCTTGATTGGCAATCGTCCATACGCGGTTTAATTCTTCCGCTTTGGGGGCTTTGGAAAGTGTATAGTCAAAACGAAACCGTTCCGCAGACACAAAAGAGCCGCTTTGGTGCACCGTTGTTCCAAACACTCGGCGTAACGCGGCATTTACCAAATGTATAGCACTATGATTGGCGCGCAAGCGTGCCCGGCGCGCTGCATCTACACGCAACGTAACCGTATTGCCTTTTTTAAGAGTTCCTGTGAATTTGTGCAAAAATATTTTCCCCAACGGTTTCTGCACATCTGTAATTTGCGCGATTTCTTGTCCATCGGCAAACACCATGCCCGTATCAGCCACCTGACCGCCGGATTCCGCGTAAAACGGTGTTACATCAAAAACAGCATAACCGTCCGTCACTTGCTCGGCAGGTTCAAATTGGCTGGTAAGTAACGCCATAACTTTTCCCGAAGCCGTCAAATCGTCATATCCTACAAATTGTGTGGGAGGTATTGTGTTTTCCAGCTTTTGCATCACAATTACTTTACCCTTTGTAAATTCATCCGCATAAGAACGGCTCTTTTCTTGGGCTGCTTCTTTGGCGGAAAAATATCCTTTTTCATCCACTGTTACTCCGCGCGCCGCTGCAATTTCGCGCGTCAATTCTAACGGGAAGCCATAGGTTTCATGTAAATGAAAAGCCTGTTCCCCGGGGATGACTCTTGTGCCACCGGCCAGCAAAGCGGCTAACTTTTCTTCACCGGTAACTAATGTCTTTAAGAAAGTTTTTTCCTCTTGTTTTAATACATCTTGTATGTGCGATAAATTTTTATCAATTTCCGGATACAATCCTGCAAAAATCCGTTGCACCACCGGTACCAATGTATGCAAATAAGGTTTTTCGTTTCCCATCAATTTGGCGTACCGTGCCGCACGACGAATTAACCGACGTAAAATATACCCACGCCCTTCGTTGGAAGGCAAAATCCCTTCCGCAATCAAAAAGCTGGAACTACGCACATGATCGGCAATAATACGGAGTGCAGCATCCTCCTCACGTGTATTTCCGGAAATGTGAAGATCTTTTTTGGCTTGTTCAATAAGCGGGGTGAACAGATCCGTACCGAATACATTTTTGGCTCCTTGCAAGGCCATACAAAGCCTTTCTAATCCCATCCCCGTATCAATATTGTTATGCGGCAACGGTTTTAGAGAGCCATCTTCTTGCCGGTTATAACTTTCAAATACGATATTCCAGATTTCCACAAACCGGCCACAGTCACAAGTGATATCACAATGAGGATTTTTACATCCTTTATCACCAAAATCATAATAAATCTCACTACACGGGCCACAGGGACCGGTGGGGCCCATCGTCCAAAAATTATCGGCTTCGGCCAATTCAAAAATACGTTCTTTGGGTACATAGTTAAGCCACGCCTGATAGGCCTCTTCATCCCGTGGGGCAATACCCCCTTTATAAATACTTACGTATAATTTATCAGCAGGCAAACCCAAAACTTTTGTCAGATACTCCCAAGCCCAGGCAATAGCTTCTTTTTTGAAATAATCCCCAAACGAAAAATTACCCAACATCTCAAAAAAAGTAAGATGTCTTTCCGTGAAACCTACGCTATCAATATCCGTCGTGCGGACGCATTTTTGGCAAGAGACCGCGTTCTTAAGCGAATTATCAATCCCTAAAAAATTAGCTTTAAACTGCACCATCCCCGCAGACGTAAAAAGCAACGTCGGATCCGAATGGGGAATAAGCGAACTGGACGGCACGGTTGGCAATCCTTTTTGGTTAAAAAAATGGAGATAACTGTTTCGTATTTCTGTGCTTGTTTTCATAGGACCTTCTTTAAATAACGTATATAATAAAGTATATCAAATGAGGGGCCTTTCCCGCGAGAGGTATCTGTTTTTGTTATAATATAACGAGTAAGAGGTGTTTATGCATAAAATTTTAGGGTATTTACTCATTTGTATCGGGCTACTGCTTGTATTTTTTTCACTGGTAAGCATGTATAAAGTTTTTGTAGACAGGCAACCTGCCGCACCCGTGGTACAGCTGACCGACATCCAACTGCAAACCCAATATGGTCCCATGAATATACCCATGAAAAATACCAATACTATTGCCAATTTAGGACTATTCGCTTTATTCATGCTTTTTATACTATCTGCCGGCAACAAACTGGCCGGACTGGGTATCAGTATGCTTAAAAATGAACGCATCCACGATGCTTTATTGTCTTTAAACGATAAAGATTCCGTTTCAACGGAAGATTCTTTCAAAAAACTATGAAAATACGTTTCATCCTAAATCCCGTAAGCGGCAACTGCCCAGCAGATCCCGAAGCCATGGCCCGTTGCATACAACTCAACTTTCCAGGGGCGGATATGCGTTTAACTAAAGCCGCCGCACACGCCACCGAACTGGCACGGGAAGCCGTCCAACAACAATTTGATGTGGTGGTAGCTATCGGCGGAGACGGAACGATTAACGAAACAGCACGCGGACTGATAGGAACTCAAACGGCTTTAGGTGTTATTCCGCGCGGATCAGGCAATGGATTAGCACGGGAACTTGGTATGCCGCTAGCATTTGAGGAAGCCGTCATGCGCTTACAACGCGGGCACATTTCTCTTTGTGATATTGGCCGTGCAAACGGAGAGCTTTTCCTCAATGTGGCCGGCGTAGGATTGGAAGCCGAAATTGCCTGGCAATTCATGCAACACGGGAAAACCGGCTCACGTGGGAAATGGCCGTATTTCAAGCTAGGTGCAAAGACCGTTTTTTCATACCGACCGCCGATTTTTCGCATAACGGCAGACGGACACCAAATGCAGGACAAACCCCTTACCCTGGTATTTGCAAACGGCCGCCAATACGGCAGCAATTTCAAAATCGCTCCGCAGGCCAATTTAGGAGATAATTTGCTGGACATGGTGGCCGTGCAAGACGCCCCTAAGTGGAAATTGGTGTTGGCATTGCCCGGATTTTTTACAGATACTTGGCGCCCCTTGGGGGTTACTCACACTACACGTGTCAAGCAGGTAACGCTACTCCATGAAGGCAAATTCCCCTACCACATAGATGGCGAGCCGCGCCAAGCCGACGGGAAATTGGAAATTTCCGTAGAACATCATGCGTTAAAAGTTTTATTTCCGGAGAAATAAATGACCCCTAGACGAAAAACTTCCCGCCGTCGTTCTTCTACCTCATCCAAACAAGTGAAATTTTGGGTTTCCGTTATTGTCACCGTTATTTTGTACTTTATGCAACAACAAGGCAAACCGCTGAGTAAAACAGGGCCCGTGGAAGAGAATCAAACCTTTGATAATGTTTCCATTGCTTCTGTATATGACGGAGATACGTTCAAAATTAATTTGAATTGTTCGCTAGCCGTTTATTGCGAAAAAGTCCCCGTCCGCGTACGCGGGGTAGATTCTCCGGAAATCAAAGGAAAAACAAAACGGGAAAAAGAATTAGCCCAAACCGCCAAACACTTTACGCAGGAATTTTTAAGCCAATCGCCCATATCTCTTTCTAATTGCGGGCGTGATAAATATTTCCGGTTGTTATGTGACGTAACAAACGGACAAGGTCAAGATTTAGCCCAAGAACTTATCAAGCGTGATTTGGGTTATACCTACCAAGGTGGCACCAAAAGCAAAAAGTATCAGTAAAATTCCAAAAGCTTTTTGTTAATATAGATAGGCCCGGTGGACAAGATAGTAATCATGTCCTGTGTCCGACGTGTACAATGTGCCAAAATTTTCACACAATTTTTGTGCACGATAATTATCACGCGGGGTTACTACGCACCAGAGAAAATAAGAATTCGCTGCATAACGTTTCAAGGAAAAGTAGGCACCAGAACTTTGGCGAACCCTTGTGGAATATCCCCCGCCATTACTGGGTTCCCACCGTAATTTTTCCGGCATTTCCCAAGGTAATACTTCCAAATCAGTCGGAGTAAATTCCCCTGTGCTTTGGTAATGTAGTATTAACGCATTTTGCAATGCCCGCCCTTGCACAACCGCTTCCGTAGCACGTGCTTTATCCACAGCACGTTGGTACTGCGGTACAGCTATAGAAGCCAATACCCCGATAATAAGCACGACTACCAACAATTCTATAAGCGTAAAT
>CACYBL010000123.1 GCA_902772695.1 uncultured Elusimicrobium sp. | reverse complement strand
GAGAGGGAGGGATTTGAACCCTCGAAACCTTGCGGTTTACAGGTTTTCGAGACCTGCTGTTTCAACCACTCACACACCTCTCCAATTTATATCTGCGCCGAGTGACCGGTGCGGTTAACCTATATTTAGATTATAGCAAATTTCAAGCAAGGAACTTTTCATTTGGTCATTCCGAATATTTTTGGTCTTATATTGATCTCTCCTTTGCAGTTGTCGCCGGGAGGCATATGCGCATGGTACGTTTTAAGAAATGACAGGTTCACGGTTCAGCTTATTAAGAGAATATACCTCATTTATAAATGGTCAAATTGTATTTGCTATAATACTCATATACACCTTTTTGGGGGAAAACATGTCAGAAAATTGTTCTCACAATTGTTCCACGTGTGGTGCTAACTGCACTAGCCGTCAGGGCGAAATGCCCAAAATAAAACCGCATTTATTAAGTCGCATTAAACACGTTATCGGCGTAGTTAGTGGGAAAGGCGGGGTAGGTAAATCTTTTGTGACAGGGATGTTGGCTACAGAGATGACACGCCGAGGGTATTCGTGCGGTATTTTAGATGCTGACATTACCGGCCCGTCTATTCCAAAAATGTTTGGTTTACACGAACGTGCCCAAGGTGATCAAGATGGGATATATCCCGTGACTACTCCCGGCGGTATACAGGTAATGTCGCTTAATTTATTATTAGAAAATGAAACCGATCCCGTTATTTGGCGTGGGGCACTCATTACGGGTACCGTACAACAGTTTTGGACGGATGTTGTTTGGAAAGATGTTGATTATCTCTTTATAGATATGCCACCCGGGACCGGTGATGTCACTTTAACTGTTTTTCAATCACTTCCCGTGGATGGAATTGTCATGGTTTCTACCCCGCAGGATTTGGTGCAGCTAATCGTGGGAAAAGCGGTTAAGATGGCTCAAAAAATGAACGTGCCAATATTGGGCTTGGTAGAAAATATGAGCTATATCAAATGCCCCGATTGCGGGAAAGAGATTAACCTGTTCGGTCCCTCCCGGGTAAAAGAAACGGCACAAGAATTTCATATTCCGGTTGCTGTGCGTTTGTCTCTTAATCCGGCATTAGCCCATGCTGCCGACGAGGGCCAAATGGAATCTATACGGGAAGAATCTTTATCGGTACTTACAGAGGCCCTCGCCTCGGTTGAAACGGTGGAAGCGTGAGATATTGCTTTTTTGCCCCGGTTAAATGGTAAAATATAGACTAAAGGAAGAATATGTCCACAACATTAAGTAAGCTTGCACAAACGATTGGAGACTCTCCCACACTTAAAATTAATGCGGCTGCCCGCGCTTTAAAAGCGTCTGGAGAGCCGGTCATCCATTTGGGTGGCGGAGAGCCAACTTATCCTGCGCCACAGGCAGCGGTGGAAGCCATTATAGAGAAGGCAAAAAGCCGTAAAATTAAATATTCGCCTTCTTCCGGTACGCCTGCCATGAAGAAAGCTGTTTTGGTTTATACGGAAAAGTTTTATAACCGCCGTTTTGAACCGTCCAATGTGCTAATCAGTGCGGGTGCCAAGCAAGCTCTGTTTAATTTTTTGTTGGCTGCCGTTACCCAAGGAGATGAAGTTATTTTTGCAGCGCCCTATTGGGTTAGTTATCCTGAAATGGTTAAAATGGCCGGTGGTACACCGGTGATCGTTAAACCCCATAAAGGGTTGCAAGTAGAGGCCCGACAAATTTTGGAGGCCGTAACTCCTAGAACAAAAGCTATTCTGCTTAATAGTCCGTGCAACCCTTCCGGTCAAATTTACAGTAATGAATTTATTAAAACGGTTGTTGAATTTGCAGAGAAAAACGATATTTTTTTGGTAATGGATGATATTTATCATCAACTCGTTTTTGACGGCAACAAAACCCCAAATCCGTGTGCCTATGCCAAAGAAGGCAAAAATATGGTCATCATTAATGGGGTGTCTAAATTATATGGTTTGACGGGACTTCGTATCGGATGGGCGGTTTGCGCTCGGGAAGATTTGATTGCCGCGATGGGTCGTATGCAGGCCCAAAGTACGTCTTGCAATAGTGATTTATCCGAAACGGCTGCCACAGCCGCTTTGTTGGGAGATCAAAGTTGTGTTGCCGATTTGTGCCATATTTTGGAAGACAACCGTAACACTCTTTTGGAAGAAGTAGAAAAAATTCCACATGTGAAAGTACAAAAGCCTATGGGAACTTTCTACTGTTTTGTAGATTTTAGCTACTATAATGCTTCATCGGCCGAACTGGCCCAATACTTATTAGAAAAAGCATTAGTAGCTGTTGTGCCCGGAATAGCGTTCGGCGCGGACGGGTATTTGCGCATCAGTTTCTGTGCGGACAAGGCCTCTATTATAGAGGGGGTACGTCGCATTCGCTGGGCGCTGGATAAAACCGCTCCGAGAGAACTTAAAATCGGGGACAAAATTATAACGAGGGACTAAGATGAAAACAATCAATGCAACACCGGACTATTTCAAACCGGATTACGGGTTGGAAAATGCCGGTATCAAAACGACTAAAAACGTCTATTGGAACTATTCCACTCCGGCTTTGTACGAAGAAGCCATTAAACGCGAAGAAGGTAACGTCGTTTATGGCGGGCCTTTGTGCGTAAGCACCGGTAAACACACCGGGCGCAGCCCCAACGATCGTTACTTTGTGGAAACTCCTGAAGTAGAAGGTAAACTTTTTTATTGCAAAAGCAATAAAGGAATTAAAGCCGAATACTTTGACAAAATTTTTACAAAAGTCCAACAATATGTAGCCGATAAAGATTTGTTCGTGCGTGATGCGTACGTCGGCTCCAGCGAAGCGTCCCGCTTAAAAGTGCGCGCTATTACCGAATGTGCCTGGTCTAACGTATTTGTCAAAAATATGTTTATTGAACCCAAAACGGAAGAACTTAAATCGTTCGTACCGGAATTTACTCTTATCTGCTTACCCAAAATGCACGTAGATCCGGCTACTGACGGAACCGTATCCGAAACCGCCATTTTGATTAACTTTGCCAAGAAGTTGGTACTTGTTATCGGCAGCGAATATGGTGGAGAAAACAAAAAGGCATTGTTCACCATCATGAATTTCCTTTTGCCTCAAAAAGGAATTATGACCATGCACTGCTCGGCCAACGTTGGTAGCAAAAATGACAGTGCGATTTTCTTTGGATTGTCCGGTACCGGCAAAACCACTTTGTCGGCTGACATTACCCGCGGGCTTATTGGTGACGATGAACATGGTTGGGATAATGACGGTATCTTCAATTTTGAAGGTGGCTGTTATGCTAAAGTGATTCGTTTGAGCCAAGAAGCCGAACCGCAAATCTATTCCACCACGCACCGTTTTGGTACAGTGTTGGAAAACGTGGTTTTTGATCCGCAAACTGGGAAACTCAATTTGGATGATGACACCCTGACGGAAAACACTCGTGCTTGCTATCCGTTAAACTTTATTGATAACGCAGTGGAAAGCAAACGTGCCACACATCCCAAAAACATTATTTTCTTAACATGTGATGCTTTTGGTGTGATGCCGCCTATTTCTAAACTCAGCCCCGACCAAGCCCTCTACCACTTTATTAGCGGTTACACCGCCAAAGTGGCCGGTACGGAAAAGGGCGTAAAAGAACCGACCAGCACATTCTCTACGTGTTTCGGTGGACCGTTTATGCCGTTACATCCATCGGTATATGCTGAACTTTTAAAGAAGAAAATTAAAGAGCACAACGTGGATTGCTGGCTCGTTAATACGGGCTGGATCGGCGGCCCTTATGGCGTCGGCAAGCGTATCAGTATCAAATATACGCGTGCGTTGTTAAATGCTGCATTGGATGGAAAACTGGCCAAAGTAGATTTTACTACAGACCCGGTTTTCGGTTTCCAAATTCCGACTTCTTGCGAAGGTGTACCTTCGGAAATTTTGAATCCCATGAACCTGTGGGCCAATAAACAAGACTATATGGCCAAGTATGAAGCATTGGCCCAATCGTTTATTGAGAACTTCAAAAAATACGAATCCGGTTGTACGAAAGAAGTTTTGGCTGCTGCTCCAAAAGTAAAAGTAGCGGCATAGATTTATATAGAACCTAATAGGGGCCTGGTATGTACAATAGGCCCCTAATATACTAGAATAGAAGAAATAATTATTAAAGGAGAATTTAATATGGCAAAAGCAAATGCAAAATTTATGGCCCCGTTAACACCCAGCGCCCAACTTGCTACCGTAGTTGGTTCTGCTGCTTTACCCCGCACGGAAGTGGTCAAAAAGATGTGGGATTACATCAAAAAGAATGGTTTACAAGACAAAACCAATAAACGCATGATTAATTCTGATGCGAAATTAGCTCCTATTTTTGAGGGGAAATCGCAAATCAGCATGTTTGACATGAGCAAGTATTTGTCTAAACACCTTTCTAAATAAATCAGAAGGATATTTGAAAGCCGCCTTGGGGTTTGCCCCGGGCGGTTTTTTTGTCAATGGGTTATAAAATGATACAATAAAAGCAAGTCGTTCCATGAGGGGAAGGTATATGCCAGCAGATTTGGAAGATATGTATAACAAAATTTTACATGCCGTCGGTGGTGCCGATAATATGGTGGCGTTAGGATGTTGTATGACCCGGTTCCGTTTTATTGCCAAAGATGACAGGCGGGTGGATGTGGATGCTTTGCGACGAATTCGGGATGTGGCCGGTTATTATCATGCAGGAGTACAACATCAATTAATTGTGGGTCCTTCCACCGCTGGCAAATTGACGGCTTATTTTAATGCCAGGCATAAATTTCATTCCTTGGATGAAGGCGTACGTTTGCGGCAAAATACAGACAATTCTATGCTATCGCAAGATACCAAAACGGTGATACGTCGCAAGTATTCCAGCAAGGCAAGTGCAATTTGCCGTCGTATCGGGAACATCTTTTTGCCGTTAATTCCAGCTTACATGGGCTGTGGAATTATTATTGGTGTTGGCAATATCCTTTCTAAAACACTGCTCGTTTCTGCGCCTGATGTGGTAACGCTTATTCAAATTATGGGACAGAGTGTCTTTTTTTATTTGATGGCCATTGTTGGATACAATGCAAATAAAGAATTTGGAGGTTCTCCTGCGTTGGGATTAGCTTTCGCTGGGATTCTCAATGCCCCTGCTTTGTCAAAGGTTACTTTATTTGGGTTACCGTTAGCTCCCGGGAAAGGGGGGGTGCTGGCTGTTTTACTGGTTTGTTGGGCAGGCAGTTGGGTGGAACGGAAATTGCGCCAAATGATTAAGGGTAGTGCGGAGATGTATTTAACCCCCATGTTGACTATTTTGTTGGTAGGTACGATTTCTTTGGCACTGATTCAACCGGTAACCGGTTGGGCAGCCGACGGATTAAGTACCTTGACCCAATGGCTACTCAACCGCGGAGGCATTGTAGTGGGAGCTTTTTTAGGTGGCACGTTTCTACCGCTTGTTATGTTGGGTATTCACCAGAGTTTAATTCCAATCCATCAGCAACTGTTAGAGACATTTGGCTCAAATCCGCTATTCCCCATTTTATGCATGGCCGGAGCAGGACAAGTCGGGGCCGGGTTGGCGGTGTTTTTTAAAACACGAAACAGACAATTTAAGACATTGGTTAAAAATGCACTTCCGGTAGGACTTTTAGGTATTGGAGAACCGCTTATTTACGGAGTTACCTTGCCGCTTTTTAAGCCATTTATAGCTGCGTGTATCGGAGGAGCTTGTGGGGGAGCCGTGGTGGCAGTTTGCCATGTGGCTTCTAGCATTCCTTTTGGCGTATCAGGGGTGATACTGCTCTTGGCACTGGCTAATTTACATAGCGTGGTGTATTACGCTTTAGGGTATGTTGTGGCCTTAACAACAGGATTTACCTGCGCTTGGTGGTTAGGGTTTGATGATCCTCCCCATGTGTAATGCTGAATTTCTAAAAGAGCCCGCCCGATATGGCGGGTTTTTTATTCGGTACTTTGGTAGGATTAACAGAGAAAAACACGGAGAAGTCTAGCTTACGTTCGGCCATATAGATTTCTATCTCCGAAGATAATTGTTCCCAATAAATTGTATTTTCATTAACGTAAATATCTGTGTATAAGGGGAGTAGTTTAGGGTAATATTGCCGGATAAACGCAAGTACTTTTCCTTGATATGCAGGGCGCATATTCAAACTGTCAAAAGTATAGTTGTGTGTGTAAGCACAGGTTTGTTCAACAATTGTTTTCCACTGAGTAAGCCCAGGCATGATCGGAGCGATCATTACTTCGGTTGTGATACCGTTTTGATGCAATTGCTGTAGGGCTTCGATTTTTTCTGTTATGCGGGAAGCTCCCGGTTCGGCGAGTTGTCTGAACTTTTCATCCGCGCTGGAGAAAGAAAAAGTAACTTTGCTTCCAGGCATTTTTCGAAGTAAA
This sequence comes from uncultured Elusimicrobium sp., assembly GCA_902772695.1. GTDB lineage: Bacteria > Elusimicrobiota > Elusimicrobia > Elusimicrobiales > Elusimicrobiaceae > Avelusimicrobium. The sequence goes on along the minus strand of CACYBL010000123.1, from coordinate 1,580 downwards.
TCTATATCCCGAACGACCAAAGCCGATTTGGTTAAAATATGTACATATGCTTGGCAATATTGCAGTTGTTTAAGAAGATTGCGTGTGCTTTCATATTGCTGCTCGTAGGGATTGTATGGATCAGTGACGGAGCTGATTAAAACGCGAGTATGAAACAATTTAGATGGTTTAAGCGGGACGGGGCATTGACGTACATCTAAAAAATCTCCCCACGCTTCAGCATGCCCGGAAAATTTACGCATATATTCGGCGTAACAGTAAATGCATTTGTGCGGGCAGCCCACATATGGGTTGATTACATAATCTACTCCGGGGATTTTGCTTTTAGATAGGAAGGTTTTTACAGGAACTTGCGCAATCTTTATCATTACTCTTATTGTAGGATAATTACGACCGAGATACAATACATGAATTTATTTTCTAACCCTTTTTCTCTTAAGACAGACGACGTGTGTCTTATTACAATACTAAAAACACAAGGAGGAAAAAATGAAAAAACTTTTGATGGTAGGTATGTTAAGTTTCGGTCTAGCATTACCCGGGTGGGGTCAGTTGCAACGGATATGTCATTACGGCGTTATGCCAACGGATAATATCACCACGTTGGAATTTAGTCCCTCTCTAACTGTAACAGATGACAGTGGCGGAGTTTCTTCTTCACAATTAACTTTTAAAACTTACCGTGTAATCAATCCGCACTATAACTGGGGAATAGAAGTACCGTTGGTACGGTATGAATCCCCTGAGAAATCTGTAAATGGGCTGGGAGATACGGCGCTCAGTTTGACTTGGGTAAAACCGGAAACTGCGCATAATTTAGGATATGGAGCCAAAATGGAATTTTTTGTTCCAACAGCTACCGATAAGCGTTTGGGGAGTGGTCAACTACAGGCAAGCCCGGCGTTATTTGCGGTGTGGACAAACGGTTTTGGTTGGTATGCAGCGGCTGCGTACAAACATTATGTGTCTGTGGTGGGGGACCATGCCCGGGAGGATATCAATTACGGACGTTTCCGTTTAAACATTAGTTATTTATCTGAAAATAAATGGTGGATACAGGCCAACGGTTATTATTTTCAGAATTTTCACGAAACGGGAAAAATGGAATTTGTGCCGGAAATAGAAGTGGGTACGTTAGTAAACGAAGGAACGGCGTTTTACATCAATGGCGGCACCCACGCAGCCGGAAATTGGCACAGTAAAGATTGGAACATAGGGGTTGGATTTAAAGTATTGTATTTGTAAGAATATATACTAGAATTCCAATCAAAAACCCCGCATACGGCAGGGGTTTTATATTTGCGCTCGGCGGGAGAGTCCCCTACGGTCGTTTTACTGACGTAAAACGCCTTCGGGCCGGGCCTCGCGGTTTTTGCCTTTCGCGGCTTTGCACGCTCAAACAAAAACATCGCTGCGGCCTTCGTCTCCCGCACGTACACCCCGCAGGGGGTGTGCTCTCGCATAAAATTAAAAACCCCACACTAGGCGGGGCTTTTTAAATTTGCGCTCGGCGGGAGTCGAACCCACATTTCCAGCTTCGGAGGCTGACGCTCTATCCATTGAACTACGAGCGCGTAAAT
>CACYBL010000122.1 GCA_902772695.1 uncultured Elusimicrobium sp. | reverse complement strand
TTTCTCCGTGACCGGCCAAGCCGTGAGCCAGGAACTAGCGGCCACACTAAAAGCGGCCATTTACGAAAACGTGCTCTACATTAAGAGTCTGCCGGAGGAATACCTGCGGACTAGAAACACATCACACACGCCATCAGTATTTTTTTACTCAAATCTTTAATTAATCCATGGAAATGAGGAAAAAATTAGGAGCACAAGGATTCTCTAGCTATTAGGCCCGTTTTGACCGCACTTACGGAGTCCCCCGAATTATTGTTACAATATATATAGAGGAAATAAAATTTATGTCTCCATTAACCGCCGCCTGGATTTGTTGGGCCATTGTTGGCCTTTCACCTATTGCCGGTAAGTTTGCCGTCGGCATTATCAGTCCTGTTCTACTCGTTTTTTTAGGTACTTTAATTGGCATCTTATACTTCACCCCATGGATTACAAAAAATAAAAAATGGGGAGAATTGCTGTCTCGAAAGACATGGGGAAAATTTCTATTTATTGGCACGTTCGGAACCGCTTTTCCTTTCTCTATTCTACTAATTGCACTTCATTATACGACCCCGGGTAATGCTGCCATACTACAACAATCAGAACTATTTTATTCGTTGCTAATTGCCACGATTTTTTTGCGGGAAATTCCCAGTAAAGGCCAATTAGCCGGCAGTGCGTTAATTGTAACCGGGGTATTAATTATTCTGTTAAAGGAACATTACACTCCCCGATGGATGGGGGATTTGCTTATCGTAGGAAGTACTTGGATGTTGCAAGCCGGATCTGCCGTGGCTAAAAAGCTTCCCAAGCACTTAGATTATCGTTTAATCGGCATGGCACGAAATTTATTTGCTTTACCCGCATTGATAATTATTTTGGCTGTTATGTGGTTATTAAAAGAGCCGTTTATACTCCAAATTAACCTCAAAATGTTTGCCGTACTCGGATATACTGGTATTTTTAAATATGGGCTTGCCATGGTGGTCTGGTATAAAGCCATCCGTGCGCTGGATTTAAGCAAAGTAACCGCTATTTATTTATCATATCCCGTTTTATCGCTACTTCTTTCTGCCGCCTTAGGTTTAGAAATGCCTTCGTTATATCAAATAGGCGGGTTGCTGATCACCCTGGCAGGAGCGTATTGGGTAAGCCTTAGTGTAAAAAAAGAAGGGCACTAACACGTCTGTTCATAATTAGGTACAATAGAATATATGTCTAAATTATCACCTCTTGTTGCCATTTGGATTTCTTGTATTTGCACAGCAACCAATGTGGTTATTTCCAAATTAGCCACACCCTATGTTACCTCTGCCTTATTTTTGTTGGGAGCATGTTTTAGTGCGTGTGTGGGATTATCATTTGTGATCGGTATACCCGGATGGAAACGGTTACTGCGTGCAGACGTCCGTTGGAAAGGACTAGGTATGGGAACCTTCGGCACCGCTTTAACAATGACGGTGTTTATGGTTGCCCTAAACTATACGACCCCCGTTAACAGTGCGATAGATAACCAATTTGAAATTATTTATTCGCTCATCCTGTCGGCCTTAATTTTAAAAGAACGCCCGACCTGGAAGCAAATCGGAGGATCATTATTCATTTTACTAGGGGTTATTTTAATTGTGCTTAAGGGGGGAGGATATACACAAGCTAAGGGTGATTTTCTAATTTTGGGAAGTTTATGGATGTTCCAAGTAAGCCACATCTTTGCTAAAAAATTACCGGCAGATCTAACCGCTGCACAAATTGCCGCCGCCCGTGCTTTTTATGCCATGCCGGCGTTAATTGTGTTGTTAATTGCCTTGTATTGTATTCAAGGGCCGCTATTATTTAATGGATCGGCTGTGCTATGGGGGACACTGCTAGGCAGTGCCTTAATTAACTATATGGCGGGAAACATTTTGTGGTATCATGCGATACGTAATATGGATTTGAGCAAAGCAACCGCCATTATTTTATGTTATCCGGTATTTACATTTATCATTTCCGTTTTGTTGAAACAGGATACTATTTCTATGTATAAAATCATAGGAATGGTATTGGCAGTAGGCGGAGCTTATGTAGTAACCAATACCGCTAAAAAACAAGGAGTAAAAATATGAAAAAACTCGTTTTATTTGATTTGGATGGCACATTAGTGGATGCCGGCGGGTGTGGCCGCCGTGCTTTGGTACGAGCGATGAAGGAACTTTACGGGATTGAACCTAAATTTGAACACGCTCTAATTTCCGGACGGACGGATCTGGATAATTTTTCCATTGTTTACGCTCTTATCAAAAAAGGGAAAAAGCCTTCCCTCGCAGAAATAAAAAAGATGAAAGCTAAATATTTAGAATTATTACCCGACGAAGTTCACGCTTCCGTACGTAGCAAAAAATATAATTTAGTACCCGGCATTAAAAAATTATTAACATTATTAGCCAAAGATAAAAATTTTATTTTAGGTCTGGGAACCGGCAATTTAGAAAAGGGCGCCCAATTAAAATTAGAACCTAGCGGTCTGGCTCCGTTCTTCTCTATTGGGGGATATGGTGAAGACGGGCACTCGCGCGAAGAAATGCTGAAAGCAGCCTTAAGACGGGCGGAGAAAAAATTCAAAACTCACATTGAACCGGGAAATGTCTTTATTATTGGAGATACACACCGTGATATCGTAGCCGCTAAAAATTGCGGTTTCCATAATGCAGTGCTAACCACGGGATTTGGAGAAACTCAAAAAATACAACGGGCTGCGGCTGAATTGGAAGCTAGAGATTTTGCAAAAGATTTTACGTCATTTTGTGTATGGTTAGGAGTAAAAACAGATCCAAAGGGCGTTAAACGCGGTAGTTATATTATGCCGGCTACTGCCATAGAGCATGTGTTTTTTAGCCGTACCGGTATTGATGAAGACCGTCTGAAAATGCTCCGTATTAAAAAATACGAGGACTTAGAATCCGGCACTATTATGTAAGGAGAATTAGTATATGCAATGGTCTACTGCTGCTGAATATTTTATTGCTGCATTAGCTTCGTCGGATCCAACCCCAGGAGGAGGAGCGGCGGCCGCACAAACAGGTGCTATGGGCTGCGCCTTAGTGATGATGGCAATCGGCACAACATTAAAACGCAAAAACCTTCCAACCGAAGTTACCTCTCGGTTAGATAAATCACTTAAACGTTTAGGATCCCTCAAAACAGAATTATCTGCTTACGTCAAAAAAGATGCCGAAGCCTATGCCAACTATTTGACTGCCCGCAAATTACCCAAGGAGGATTCAAATCGCCCTGATGCCATACAGCAGGCACTTTTTTTCGCAGCAAGTGTGCCGGCAGATACGGCCACCACTGCTTTACAGGTATTAAAAGAAACCGAAAACATTAAAGACGATATCGCCGACGTTATTTTGTCCGATATATATTGCGCTAAACATTTGCTACAAGCGTGTATTCACTGCGCGATAGAAAATATTCAGGCCAACTTGTCCTTTATAACAAACGAAGACAAGAAAAATATATTTGAAAAACAAATCAGCGTTTTTTTAAAATCATGTTAAGAGGATAATATGACAGAAAAAGCAACTTTGCGTAGCGGTATGTTAAATATGATCTATAGCATGCTCCCCAGTATAGATGACGATTACGCTGCCAAATTGGTATATACCCTGGAAGATAAAAAATCTATCCCCGAACTACAACAAGATATTGCGGATACCGCCGCTCAACTTGGTTCTGATTCTCCAAGTGCAGATACTTTAGTAGCTAAAATTTTATTAGACGAAATCACACTTCCGGCAGCATTACGGCAATTACGTATTTATAATAATGCTATCTCTATTAATGAATTATGTGAATCATTGGGTGTTCCGGAAGAACAAACACATAAAATTCTAGAAGTATATGCTTCTTTTTCCTCACGCAAATATTTTGATCAAGAATTTGCGGCTGCCTTAAAAACACTTCCTGACGGGCCTAAAAAGACAGATGCGCAAAAAGCACAATATGCTGTGAATTGTTTACTTTCCCAAGCCGATCAGTGGCTTACACAACAAGCTACTCAAAACAAATCAAACAAAACAGAAATCATTGCTTTTGCAGATACCTATCACATACCGATAAAAATCACAGCCGAATTAGAACTCTTATATACCCAGCCCGCCAGCATTACCTTCACTCCGGAAATAAACCGATTAATGGAACAGTTACAAAAACAAAATCCGGATAAGCACTTATGTGCCACCCTAGCAGCCCATGTGATGTTGGGTAAATTAACACTTAAAGATGCCGAAGATACTGCCCAGATTTCCAAACTTGTAAACGGACAAATTTTGGAAGAAGATCTACGTATTATTGCGTGTCGTTACCTCAAAGCAAAAACACCGACAGATATTGTAACTACATTCCACGCGGTATTAAGCAAACTGCCTCATGTGACAGATCCGATGGAGAATTTAGGATTAGCCGTACGCGTGTTGTTGGACGGAACACCAAACAGTTTCGATCGTGCCTGCCGACTCGCTTCTCTACGCCAAGCACGTGAAATACTCCGTCGAGATCTAACTAAAAATGAATTGTACACCGGATATGAGTATGATTTAGCTGAACATTTTGGGGGGAAAAAGACAATCTCACAAGTGGAACAATCCATGACGGAAATTCTTAAATCACTTCCCTTTTGCGTAGATCAAAGCGAAAATAAGGAATTGGCCTGTAAGATTCTTTTAGGAACCCTGAGTCCCGAGGAGGCGGCCAACCAAGCTAAATACTTGAGGGACTTAAAAGCACAATCTCTTACCAAAGGGCTGGCTCCGGCTTTAATGAAAAGTTATTTGGGGACAAAATCCGCTGATGAAATATTGACATTTTTTGAGGACTCTCTTGCACCATACTCCTTTTGGAAATCCGACCGTGCGGCCCATGAATTTGCATTGCGCGTATTACTGGGAGAATTAAATGGCACTTATAACCGTCAGATTTCCCAATTTACATTAGACATGCTGGAAAACGGATCTTCGTTAGAATTGATGTCGGATATGCTATCTAATATCCAAACCCGCAAAACCAGCAAAACCGATTTGGATAATTTACTGAACTTGTACAAGCAGGCTCGAGTAACCTCCAAATCATAAATTTTGTAAAAAAATACTGTTAAAATGCTCCATAATTTGCTATGCTAGTATCGTACTGTTTTATATTTATTTTTTACTAGGGTGAATTAGAATGAGATATTGGGTCTATATCAACGATAAAGTGCAAGGTCCTTACGCTGAGGACAATTTGGTAACGCTGGAAGGCTTTACCCCGGATACTTTAATCTGCTCTGAAGATACCGCCAATAGCGGTAACCAAGAATGGGTGAAGGCCTCCTCTGTTTTTGAATTTGAACAAGAAGAAATCGCGCCGCAACCGGCGGAGTCAGTTGCAAGTACCGGTAATGCTGTGGCGACGGGGGATCTCTCCCTGTTGTTAGCTAAATTGGACGTTATGACGTCACAATTAACCGGGCTACAGTCTAAGCTCGATGGAATGCAAACCAAACTAGACGAATCTATCTCTACCCAACAAAAAGCATCCGAAGAAGCCGCTGCCAGAGCAGAAGCATTGGCTGCACAAGTAAACAATATCACCGCTGCCAAAAAAAAAAAAAAAAATGATTCGCAGGAACAAGCATCTAATTCTG
>CACYBL010000121.1 GCA_902772695.1 uncultured Elusimicrobium sp. | reverse complement strand
CGTACAAAAGGTTTTACGCTGATAGAATTATTGGTAGTGGTATTAATTATCGGTATTTTGGCGGCAGTGGCTGTGCCACAGTATCAAATGGCTGTAGAAAAAGCCCATGCCATGAAAGCTGTAATAGCGGTTAAAGCACTTTCCGAAGCTACCGAAAGATATTATTTAGCCAACGGTTCATATCCGCCCAATTCGGGTACTCAGGTGTCTCTTGAAAATATCAACGCCGAATTGGATATTGACGTGCCCGCTGTTAATGGGTTTACCATTTTAAAATATAGGAATGATTATATCGCTGCCAGAAGAAACACAGCCCGTTTTAAATACGATATCAGTAAAACAATGGCGGTAGGGTATTGGGGAGAGCAGCACAAAACCATGTTGTGCTCTTTAACGGTAAGTAGAGATGATGGTTCTCCATCTGCGCGGCTATGTAAAAACTTATGTGGAACGGATACACTTATAGCCATTTGGGGAAGTGGTCAGTACGGTTGCCGGTTTAAGTAAAATTTTTACACCTATACAAACAAACAGCCCCCGATAAAGGGGGCTGTTTTTGCAAAGTAAAGTAGACCAATTATTTATTGGTTACTTCCAATTCCACGCGGCGGTTAGCGGCGCGGCCTTCGCGGGTTTTGTTGGTGGCAACCGGGCGAGCAGCACCGTATCCGATGAAAGATACGTTTTCGGGAGCTACACCGTTGTTTACCAATTGTTTGGCTACCGCTTGGGCGCGGCGTTCGGACAAGTCCACATTGTAATCCGCATTACCCAAAGAATCCGTATGACCGGCTACGCGTACATGGGCATTCGGATATTTTTTGAGTATGTCGGCGGTCTTTTGGATTTGTTTCATAGAATCGCCTTGAATTTCATCGCTGTTATAGCGGAAATTGATCGGATCTTTGAAAGACAAAACAGCGCTGTTATCAGCTTTTTGGCTTACAGTAGCCACTTCGGCCAAAGCGTTGTCTTCGGTCACTTTGGGCTGCGGTTTCGGAGCCGGAGCCGGAGCAGGAGCCGGGGCCGGTTTCGGGGCCGGGGCTACTTTGGGTTGGCCGCATTTGCAATCTTTTTTATGGTGATGTTTGCAGTGGCAGACCGCTTTAGCACAAGTGTTGGAGCGGTAGGGTGTCATCGTGCATTTGGTGCAGTGGCAGGCGCCTAAAAATAAAGCAGCTGCCAAAATGGTCATGACTTTCTTCATTTAATTCTCCTTGTTTGAAATGTACAACTTGACATCTATATTTTACAATATCCTACAGGTTGGTGTACCTTTTTTTTTCATTAAATCACGGTACAATTGATAAATAGGTTGTTGCAGTTTAGGATGTACAAAATCCGGCAAAATATAAGAGAGGGGTTTTAATACAAATTCCCGTTCATGCAAACGGGGATGGGGGATAAAAAGCGGGAAGTGATCGTCGTCCTCAAAAAGTACCTGGTCGTTGTAAAACAAAATGTCCAAATCAATAACACGCGGTCCGTTCGGGAAAGTCGGCGTTCGGCCGAGCTCGCTTTCCAATTCTTTTAATTTTTTCAATAGTTCCATAGGGCCCAGCGAAGTTTGCAAAATTACCACGGCATTGATAAAATCGGATTGATTTTCAAATCCCTCCGGTTTGGAGAGAATATAAGGAGATACGGTTTTTACTTCACCCAATTGAGCTAATGCCTGTACGGCACGGTCCACATTCTCTTTGGCGGGGGCTATATTACTGCCTAAGGCTAAAACGGCTTGTGCCAACGCTCCGCTTCTTCCCTCTCCTTCATATTCTACCCATCTGTCAAGCGCTTCGGACACACGTACGCGTACGAGTTGCGCAAATCGTGCGCGTGTTTGCTCAAAAATCCAAATAGCTATATTTTCGGTAGTAGGATTAGTAAAAAGCGTGTTCAAATCGGCTTGGTCCAATGTAGTGTTGATACGTTCTTGTAAAAACTGTTGTACTTCACGGAAATCAATTAAAAATCCCTCCGGATTAAGCGGTCCGTAAAAAATGACCTGATATGTAAAATGATGCTCGTGGCTGGCTTCATTTAAGGTTCCTTTATGCCCGTGGCGAGCAGTAAAAGATGAACATTGGGTTAAGTATACTTTTTTCATTTAGAGGCCTCGTTATAAAAGGTAAGCAGTTGGTGCATTTCTTTTACGTCGTGTACACGCAAAATATCAGCCCCTTGTTGCAGAGCAAACAGATGCGCGGCCAGCGTTTGCGGCAAGCGGTCTGCCGGAGTATCACTCCCCTGGCTCAAAAAACTTTTGCGCGAAAGTGCCACAAGCAACCGTACTCCCAGGTCTTTAAAGTGTGACAAATGATTGAGTAGTTCATAATTTTGTGTGCGCGTTTTGGCAAACCCAAATCCTACGTCAATAATCAGTTGTTCTTTAGTTAATCCGGCGGCCTGTGCTTGTGCAATTTTTTGAGCCAAAAACTCTTTCACCTCGCCCAGTAAATCGGTGTAATCAGTTTGCGTTTGCATGGTTTGCGGTGTACCGCGGGTATGCATAAGAACCAGCTGCGCGCCGTGCTTTTTGACGAGGGAAAACAGTTCCTTGGTAGGATTGCCGCTGACGTCATTGATGATTTGTACGCCGTTTTCAAGCCCGGCTGCGGCGACGGACACATGGCGCGTATCTAGCGAAAGGGGTACTTTGATATCGTGTTTGTGCAGATCCTGAATTAGGGGTATCACGCGGGCGGTTTCGGCTTCCTCACTAATAGAGGATGAATTGGGACGGGTAGATTCTCCGCCGATATCAAGCACATCCGCGCCGTTTTGCACGAGCGCTACCGCGCGCGCGGCAAGCGTGTCCAACGTATTAGCCGGGTTGCCGTCATAAAACGAGTCCGGTGTGGCGTTAATAATTCCCCAAATTTGTGGTGTCATTTTATTTAATCATTTCCAAAAATTCGCTACGTACTTCCAACTTCTTAAATGCGCCGCGAATGGCACTGGTGACCATTACGGCGTTGTGCTTTTCAATCCCGCGCGAGCTGATACACATATGCTTGGCTTTGCATACCACCATGACTCCGTGTGGGTGCAAGGTTTCCATTAAACTATCGGCAATCTGCGCCACTAATTTTTCCTGAATTTGTAGGCGACGTGCAAACACTTCTACCAAACGTGCTAATTTAGAAATACCAAGCACACGCCCGTTAGGTAAATATCCGATACTAATTGTACCGAAAAACGGTTGCAAGTGATGCTCGCACGTGGAGTAAAACTCGATATCTTTGAGCACAACCATTTCTTCGCAAGACCCTTCCACAAACGTTTTTAGTACGTCTTGCGGTTTTTGTTGGTATCCGCCAAAAAGTTTTTTCCAACTTTTAACAATGCGTTTAGGGGTTTCTGCCAATCCTTCGCGTGTGGGATCATCACCAATGTAGGCAAGCATTTCGCGAATGTTTTGCAAGATTTTCTCTTCGGTTATTTTATGTTTATGAGTTTGTGTAGTTGCACGCTTAACCTGGCGGACGGATGTGCTTTGGCTAGTTTTACGCATAGGGCTATATTCTCCTCTTTATTACTTTCTGGTTGAAGGTAAATTTGTGTTTTTTCATTTTCGTAATTATAGTATTTTTGTAAATCTTCCAAATCCGTTTCGGTATTTACGACTAATTTTATAATGTCGGCTTTTTGCAGCATTTCTTTGGCAACGTATTTTTTAGGAGATACGCAAACAAAGTCAGCTTGGTTTACATCGCAATCACGGGCTCCGTTCGTTTCAATATGTACGGCGTAGCCGGCTGATTTAAGTAACTTAATTAATGCGGGCAAATCCTGTTCGGTGGGTTCGCCTCCGGTGATAATAACTGTTTTGCAAGGAAAGTGAGATAATTCTACCAATACTTGCAAATTATTCATTTCTTTTCCACCGTCAAAAGCATACTTTGTATCACACCAAGGACAGCCCATACTGCACCCCGCCAAACGCAGAAAAATGGCCGGCATACCGACGTGTCTACCTTCTCCCTGAATGGAATAGAAAATTTCATTAACTTTCCACAACGGCTGCGGCATTGTCGCTCTCCCAAATTTCCACGGTTTTGAGGGTCAAATTTTGCTTCTTTACTTCCGTGCTGATTTTATCAAATAAGTATTGGGCCAAATTTTCTGCTGTTGGGTTGGGTAACAAATCATTTAAGAATTGATGGTCCGGTAAAAAACCGTCCAATAGTTTTTTAACTACCTTAAAATCACAGACCATGCCATCTTGTTTGACTGGGCCTTCTAACACGAAAACGGCTTTCCAGGTGTGTCCGTGCAAATCGTG